>NZ_CP034870.1:277895-353694 GCF_005081185.1 Buchnera aphidicola (Lipaphis pseudobrassicae) | reverse complement strand
TGTTGAAGTTAATATAATATTTTTTTTTTAAACTTATGTATTATTTTCTTTAAAAAAGAAGATTCTACTTTATTATCAGTTAAAACTATAAAATCAGCCTGCTTGATTTTTAAAATATCTAATGGACGTAAAGAATAATTATTCATTATATAAGAATTTGGAATAATTACTTCAACAGAAGTGATTTTATCTGCAATAGCTGATGCGATGAATCCTAATGGTTTTATAGTTGTTACTATAGATGCATTAGCTGAGATAGATATGAAGTATAATATACTTGTTATTAATATTCTAAATATTTTTTTATTTTTTAGCATAATATTTATTTTCATCTTAAAAAATATGTCTTATAATATCAAAGATATATTATAAAAACAGATAGTAACAATATGTTAGAATTTATTAAATTAAATAATATTTGTGTAAATTTCTCTAATCGTGTAGTTCTTTCTAATATATCATTATCTTTAATTCCCAATCGTATTCTTACTCTAATCGGTCCAAATGGAGCTGGAAAATCTACTTTGGTACGTATTATTTTAGGTTTAATCAAACCTAATTCAGGAACAATTATTCGTTCGAATAATTTATCTATGGGTTACGTTCCTCAAAAACTACATTTTAATACCTTTCTTCCTATTACGGTAGAAGGATTTATGAAATTGTCTACATCGAAAAATAGTACTATAAAAATATCGAAGATGTTAAAACGTGTAAAAGCAAAATCTTTAAAATCTCGTCAGTTACAAACTTTATCTGGTGGGGAAATGCAAAGAGTCCTTTTAGCTAAAGCTTTATTAAATACTCCTGATTTACTTGTTTTAGACGAACCTACACAAGGAGTTGATATTATGGGACAATTTGCTTTATATGAATTAATTAATCAAATTCGATATCAATTAAAGTGTTCTATCGTAATAGTCTCTCATGATTTAAATTTTGTTATGGCTAAAACAGATGACGTAATTTGTTTAAATAATCATATTTGTTGTTCTGGAACACCTGAAGCTGTTTGTAAAAATTTAGAGTTTATTTCTATTTTTGGTGTAAATCATATCAAAGATTTTGCTGTTTATCATCATGATCATAATCATATTCATCATTTTTAAAAATAATATTTAATTAAAAATAAAAAAAGAGTGATTATTATGTTTGAACTAATTTTTCCAGCATGGTTGGCAGGTATTATATTAGTATTAACAACTGGTCCATTAGGTTCATTTATAGTGTGGCGTCGAATGTCTTCTTTTGGTGATACTTTATCACATTCTTCTTTTCTTGGTTTAGCTATATCTGTTTTTTTTAATATTAGTTCTTTTTATATAATTTTTTGTTTTATAAGTTTACTTGCAATTTTTTTATCTTTATTAAAAGAAATACTACCATTTTCATTAGAAACTATCTTAAGTGTTGTATCACATACTTCATTATCTTTAGGGATTATTTTCATAAGTTTAATGTCTACTGATTACCAAACAATAGATATTTCAAATTATTTGTTTGGTGATTTATTCACTGTGACTAAATCTGATTTAATAATCATGTTAATATGTAGCATAATAATTATTAGTGTTTTAGTTTGTCGTTGGAATGCTATTTTATTGGCAACTATAAATAAAGAACTAGCTCAAGTTGATGGAATAAATATATTTTATGTGCGTCTAACTATAATGCTAATGACTGCTTTAACTATTTCTATGGGTATTAAATTTGTAGGTTCGTTGTTAATCACTTCTTTGTTAATTATTCCACCTGCTACTGCACAATATTTTTCTCAATCTCCAGAAAAAATGGTTGTTATTGCTATAGTGATTGGTATTTTTTCCGTAACAGGAGGAATATTGTTTTCTATTGTTTATAATACACCACCTAGTCCATCTATAGTATTATGCTCTTCTTTTCTTTTTTTATTAAGTAATATAAAAAACTTATATTTCAAAAAGAAAATATAAAAATACTAGAAATAGTATATAGTTATACTTTTTTTACAACTTTTATACCTAATTCTTGTAGTATTGAATCATTTGATTTGCTAGGAGAATTTGTCATTAAACAAGTTGCTGATGTTGTCTTTGGGAAAGCAATAACATCTCTAATATTTTTGCTATTGGTTAAAAGCATGACTATTCTGTCCAATCCTAATGCTATCCCTGCATGTGGAGGTGCGCCATATTGTAACGCTTGTATTAAAAAAGAAAATTTGTTATTTTGAATTGATTTTTTCATCCCAATTATATCAAATATTTTTTTTTGTGTTTTTGCATCATGAATACGTACTGAACCTCCACCAATTTCATAACCATTCATGACAAGATCATAGCTATCTGAAATAGCAGTATCAAATGGATGTTCTAACTTGTTTTTATAGTTATTTTTAATAGCAGTAAATGGATGATGAAGAGAAGAAAATTTTCCATTTTTATCTTTACTAAACATAGGAAAGTCTATAATCCAAACAGGTTTCCATTCATTTTTTTTTGTAATATTAAAATCTTCACCTATTTTTAATCGCAACATACCTAGCGATTTATTTACAATATGCTCTTGATCCGCTATTAATAATAATATATCTCCATTTTTAGCATTACTTTTTTTTGCAATTTTATCTAATATTTTTTCATTTAAAATATTTTTTATCGAACTATGATATTCTCGACGTTTATTAAACTCTTTAATTTTAATATAAAATAGTTTGTTTACATGATATTTTTTGACAAATTGAGTATAAACATCAATAGATTTTCGACTTAAGTGTGAACCTCCAGGAATACACAATAATGCTATTCTATTATTTTGTGTAGAACTTAAATTAAAAAACAACATAAATTTTTTATTTTTTAAAATACTAGAGACATCAATAATTTCTATTGGATTACGTAAATCTGGTTTATCTGTTCCATATTTTTTCATTGATTTAGCGAAAGATATTTTTGGAAATGTATGTAATTTAATATTTGTTATATTAAACCAAATATTTTTTACAAGTTTTTCTGCTAAATTACGAACTTGATTAGCATTTACAAAAGCCATTTCAATATCAATTTGTGTAAATTCAGGTTGTCTATCTGCACGTAAATCTTCATCGCGAAAACATTTTACTATTTGATAATATTTATCAATACCTGAAATCATTAATAATTGTTTAAATAATTGAGGAGATTGAGGTAATGCATAGAATTTTCCATGATGATTCCGACTTGGAACTAAATAATCTCTAGCACCTTCTGGTGTAGATTTTGTAAGAATCGGAGTTTCAATATCTAAAAAATTTTTTTTAGTCATAAAAGTTCTTGTTAAATAATTTATTTTATTCCTTATTTTAAGATTTTTTAAAATATTAAATCGACGTAAGTCTAAGTATCTGTATTTTAATCTTGAATCATCATTATTGTTTTGATTAATATAATCTAATGGTAATGATTTTGAAGTATTTAAAATTATTAAAGTATTTGATAATATTTCTATTTCTCCAGTATTAATTCTAAAGTTTTTATTCTTTTCTTCTCTTTTTTTCACTATTCCACGAACTTGAATACAAAATTCATTTCTTATAGTTATAGCTTTTTTAAAAACTGAACTATTTTTTGACTCAAACACCACTTGAATAATACCAGTGCAATCTCGCATATCAACAAAAATGAATTTACCAAAATTTCGTATTTTATGTACCCAACCGCATAATGTTACTATTTTTTTTAAATGAATTATTCTAATTTTTCCACAATATTCAGTACGCATAAATTCTCTTTAAAATTTTTTATTTTTTATTGATAAAAACGAGAAAAATTAATTTTTTATAATTGATTATTTTTTCATAGATTTGATTTTTGTAAGAAAAGTTTTAAGAGATGAATGTTATTTTTTATAAAAAATTGATGATGTATGTTAAAAACATTAAACTAGTTCTGAGTTTTATAAAATTTAGAAAATAAATTTTAATTAGCGACTTCTAAAAATAATTCTTCCCTTAGTTAAATCATACGGTGTTAATTCTATAGTAACTTTGTCTCCTGTTAATATTCTAATATAATTTTTTCTCATTTTTCCTGAAATATGTGCAGTAATGACATGTTTATTTTCTAATTCAACACGAAACATAGTATTTGGTAAAGTTTCTATTACTATTCCTTGCATTTCAATATTTTCTTCTTTAGTCATCTTTTTCTCAATATTTAATAAATTTTTTTAAATGATATATAATATTTTATTATTTAATAATACCAGATACTAGTCATTTTGACTAGTATGTTTTAAATTTGTTAACTAAAATAGTTTATTATTTAGTCATGTAATATCAAGATTGATTAAGATAACGTTGGCTATCTAATGCTGCCATACAACCGCTAGCAGATGATGTAATTGCTTGTTTATATACGTGATCAATAACATCTCCTGCCGCAAAAATACCAGGAATACTAGTTTGAGTATAATTACCATGTCTTCCAGACAATACTTTAATATAGCCATTTTCCATTTGTAATTTATCAATAAATATCTTGGTATTAGGAACGTATCCAATTGCAATAAATAAACCAGAAACCATAATATTTAATTCTTTTTTTTCTTTTTTTAAATTTTGTTGCATAATTATTATATTTGTGACTCCAGAAGTGTTTCCTATAATATTTTCTACAGTAGAATTTAAATAAAGTATTACTTTATTAATTTTTATTTTTTCTTGTAATCTACTAATTAGAATATTTTCAGCACTAAAATGAGTTCTACGATGAATTAAGTGAACTTTTTCAACAAAGTTTGATAAATATAATGTTTCTTCTATTGCGGTATTCCCACCCCCTACGACTGCAACTTCCTTATTTTTATAGAAAAAACCATCACATACTGCACATGTTGAAACACCTTTACCTTTAAAAATTTCTTCTGATTCTAATCCTAGATAACGAGGATTAGCTCCAGTTGCAATAATAACTGAATCTGCAGAATATTCATTGCAATCTCCTAATAAATAAAATGGTTTTTTTTCGAAATTTACTGAATTTATATGATCACATATAATTTTTGTATCATATTTAATGGCATGTTGATACATGCGTTCCATTAATTCTGCTCCAGTAATAATATTAATATCTCCAGGCCAGTTTTCAATTTCATTAGTATTCATTAATTGACCTCCTTTGTTTATTCCTGTAATTAAAATAGGGTTCAAATTTGCTCTTGCTGCATATATAGCAGCACTATAACCTGCTGGACCAGAACCTAATATTATTAATTTTGTGTGTATGATATTCTTCATATTTAATATCCTTTAAAAATATTTTATATTTTTTAAATCAATTTTATGGTTTTCTAAAAGATTAATTATTCTTTTAAATGAAATAATTTTATATAAAATTGTATTAGTCATAAAATATATTTTTTTACAATAAGTTTTTTTATACTAAATTATCAAAATATATAATATTTTGAATAATTTTATAAAAATTACAATTTATAAAAGATTTTATTAAATTTACTTTAAAAGTAAGATTTGTTGTTAAATCAAAAATTTTACATATTTTTGTTGTAGAATAATATTCATCTTCAATTAAAATAAAAAACTATATTATGTTAAATCCTTATTTATTACGAAATGAATTAATTTTGACAGCTCAAAAATTATCAAAAAAAAATTATAAACTAAATGTTTGTAAAATATCTTCAATGGAAGATAAACGTAAAAAATTACAAATTCAAACTGAAAAGTTGCAACATGAACATAATATTTTGTCAAATATTTTTAGAGATCAAAAAAATATTGAAAAAAGAAGTGAAATACTAAAAAATAAAATTTTACAATTAAATAAAAATTTAAATGTTTTAAAAAATGAACTTAACTTTTTGAAAGAAAAAATTCACAATTTTTCTATACGTATACCAAATATTCCTTTCGATGATGTTCCAATAGGAAAGACATCAATAGATAATAAAGAAATAAAATGTTGGGGTCAAAAAAGAAAATATAATTTTAAAATTAAAGATCATATAGAAATAGGAAAAAAGTTTAATGAACTAGATTGGAAATCTTCAGCTACAATGTCAGGTTCAAGATTTATTATAATGAAAGGTAATATAGCGCTTTTACATCGTGCGTTAAGTCAATTTATGTTAGATTTACATACTTTAAAACACGGTTATACAGAAACTTATGTACCTTATTTAGTTCATCCTAAAGCTTTATACGGAACAGGTCAACTTCCTAAATTTAGTGATGATTTATTTCATATAAATTCTATAGATAAAAATAGTTATATATTAATTCCTACAGGAGAAGTTCCATTAACTAATTTGTTATATAATAAAATTATCGATGAAAAAGAATTACCTATTATGTTAGTAGCACATACGCCTTGCTTTCGATCAGAATCATCTTCTTATGGACGTGATGTAAAGGGATTAATTAGATTACATCAATTTGATAAAGTAGAATTAGTACAAATTGTTCAACCAGAAAAATCTATAGAAATATTGGAAAACCTAACTAATCATGCTGAAAAAGTTTTGCGATTATTAAAATTACCATATAGAAAAATGCTTTTGTGTACTGGAGATATGGGTTTTTCTTCTGCTAAAACTTATGATTTAGAAGTATGGTTTCCGTCTCAGAAAAAATATATAGAAATTTCTTCTTGTTCTAACATGACTGATTTTCAAGCACGTCGTATGAAGATTCGTTATCGTAAAAAATCCGAAAATAAAAAATTTTTTGTACATACATTAAATGGTTCTGGTTTGGCTATAGGAAGAACTTTAGCTGCTATATTGGAAAATTATCAACAATCTGATGGTCGTGTAGAAATTCCTAAAGTTCTCCAAAAAAAATATATGAGAGGATTAGAGTTTATCAATTAATTTTACATAATAAAACTCATAAACATGATTGGTGAAATAATGAATAATAGAGTCTATAATTTTAGTGCTGGCCCGTCTATGATCCCGAAAGATGTTCTTTGTACAGCTAAAAAAGAACTTACAAATTGGAAAAAGTTAGGTTCTTCTGTTATGGAAATAAGTCATCGTAGTAAAGAATTTATGGCAGTTGCTTCAGAAGCCGAACAAGATTTAAGAGAATTATTAAATATACCTGATGATTATAAAGTTTTATTTTGTCAAGGTGGAGCTAGGGGACAATTTTCTGCCGTTCCAATGAATTTATTAGATACTACACAGAAAGTAGATTATATTAATAGTGGCTATTGGTCGAATTGCGCTTTTATTGAAGCTAAGAAATATTGTATCCCTAATTCTATACTTATTAAACAAAACATAAATGAAAAAATTTCTCTTTTACCAATGTCTCAATGGAGAATTAACAAAAATTCATCATATATTCATTATTGTCCTAATGAAACAATGGATGGATTATCTATTTATGAAGAACCTATTTTTAATAATAAAATTATAATTGGAGATTTTTCATCTTATATTCTATCTCGTCCAATTAATGTTAAAAATTATGATTTAATTTATGCAGGTGCCCAAAAAAACATTGGACCTGCAGGTATAACAATAGTAATTATTAAAGAAAAATTAATAAATAATTCTTCTAGAAAATCACCATCTATTTTAGATTATAAAGTCATATCAGAACATAATTCCATGTTTAATACTCCACCTACCTTTGCTTGGTATTTATCAGGATTAGTTTTTAAGTGGTTAAAAAAACTAGGAGGTTTAAAAAAAATAGAAAAAATAAATAAAAAAAAATCAGACTTATTATATAAAAAAATTAATTCTAGTGATTTTTATATTAACAATATAGACGATAAGAATAGATCTCAAATGAATGTTATATTTCATTTAGCAGAACCGAAATTAAATGAGTGTTTTTTAAAAGAATCTTCTAAAATCGGTTTAACTGCTTTAAGAGGACATCGTATAAAAGGTGGAATGCGTGCATCTATTTATAATTCTATGCCATTAGAAGGTGTTATATCATTAGTTGAATTTATGTCATATTTTGAAAATCAATATGCGTAAATTTTTTGTTTTAACTTAAAAAAATAATATTTTTTGTATTTTTATTTTAATTTATATAGAGTGTATATTTATTATGCAAGATTCTTTTTATTTAAAACCAATATCTTATATTAATGGAACTATTACTTTACCAGGTTCAAAAAGTATTTCTAATAGAGTTTTATTACTTGCATCAATGGCTAAAGGAACTACTTATTTAAGTAATTTACTCAGCAGTCATGATACTCAATATATGTTAGATGCATTAAAAACACTAGGAATTAATTATTATTTATCTGATAATAAAAAAAAATGTTGTATTGAAGGTATTGGTCAACCTTTTAAACTATCAAAACCTATTACATTGTTTTTAGGAAACGCAGGAACTGCTATGCGACCACTTTTAGCCGCTTTATCTTTATATAAAAATGATATTGTATTAAGTGGAGATAAAAGAATGCAGGAAAGACCAATACAACATCTTGTTGAAGCTTTAGAGCAAGGAGGAGCTTATATAGAATATAAAAATAATCAAGGATATCCTCCAATACGTATTAAAGGTGGATTTATGGGAGGTGAAATTATGTTAAATGGAAATATTTCTAGTCAATTTTTAACATCATTATTAATTAGTTCCCCACTTGCTTCAAAAGATACTACTATTTTTATAAAAGGAACATTAGTTTCTAAACCTTATGTAGACATTACACTTAAATTAATTAAATCTTTCGCAGTGAATATTAAACATGATTCTTATAAAATATTTTATATAAAAGGTCAACAACAATATAAAACACCAGGAAATTATACTATTGAAGGAGATGCTTCATCAGCATCGTACTTTTTAGCAGCCTCTGCAATTAAAGGTGGTTCTGTGAAAGTTATAGGTATTGGAAAAAATAGTATTCAAGGTGATATAGAATTTGCAAATATTCTTCAAAAAATGGGAGCAATTATCGAATGGGGTAATGATTTTATTATTTGCACTCGTAATAAATTAAACGCTATTGATTTAGATATGAATCATATTCCTGATGCTGCAATGACTATTGCAATAGTGGCTCTTTTTTCCACTGGTACTACTATTATTAGAAATATATATAATTGGAGAGTAAAGGAAACTGATCGTTTATCTGCAATGACTATAGAGCTAAGAAAGATTGGAGCGATAGTTGAAGAAGGAAAAGATTTTCTATCAATTACTCCTCCTATTGCTTTTAAATATTCTGATATTGATACTTATAATGATCATCGTATGGCTATGTGTTTTTCATTAATATGTTTATCGGGAACAAGTGTAAATATAATGAATCCTAGTTGTACTTCAAAAACTTTTCCATCTTATTTTGAAGATTTTTTATCTATCAGTAGATTTTATTAATTTTTTAAGAAAAACCAATAAAAGTGTTAAAAAATACAGAATAATGAAAAATACAATTCCTGTAATTACTATTGATGGTCCTAGTGGTGTTGGTAAAAGTACTATAGCTAACATAATAGCAAATAAATTAAAATGGTCACTTTTAGAATCTGGTAAAATTTATCGATTACTAGCATATTTAGTTTTAAATAAAAAAATATCTATTTTTGAACAGAAAATAATTCCTATTATTAAAGATTTAGATGTTTTATTAAACAATAAAATAAAATTGAACAACAAATTAATAAAATGCGAAAAAATTAGTAAAATAGCTTCTAAATTAGCATTGTACCCTAAAATTAGAGAAATTTTGTTAACAAAGCAGAGATCGTTTCGTTTGTTTCCAGGTCTTGTAGCAGAAGGACGTGATATGGGAACAATAGTATTTCCTGATGCAAAACTCAAGTTTTTTTTAGATGCTAGTTTAAATATACGTGTGAATAGAAGATTATTAGAATTAAATAAAAATGGTAATTGCATAAATTTTAAAAAGTTATTTATTAAAATGAATAATCGTGATAAACAAGATCAAAATCGTTTAATTTCTCCTTTATGCATACCAAAAAATGCTATAATATTAAATTCTACTTATATGAATCTATCACAAGTTGTTACAATCTTTATGCAATACATTGTTAAACATATAAAAATATAATAAAAATTAATTTGGATATTACACTCTTTGATAAGGATTGTTATAAGATATATAAAACGAGCTCATTTTAACATGATGTTAAAGTGAACATTAAATAAAAATTTCTAAAAATTATCAATTATGAATGAATCTTTTGCTCAATTATTTGAAGAATCACTAAAAGAAATTAAAACTCGTCCCGGTTCGATTATTCGCGGTACTATCATTTCTATAGAAAAAGATATTGTCCTAGTAGATGCAGGACTGAAATCTGAATCTGCAATTCCCATTGAACAATTCAAAAATTCTCAAGGTTTACTAGACATTAATGTAGGTGACAAAATTGATGTAGCCTTAGATGCTATTGAAGATGGATTTGGTGAAACATTATTATCTCGTGAAAAAGCAAAACGTCATGAAGCGTGGTTAGTATTAGAACAAGCTCATGATAAATCAGAAACAGTAACTGGTATTATTAATGGTAAAGTAAAAGGTGGATTTACTGTTGAACTAAATGACATACGTGCATTTTTACCGGGTTCATTAGTAGATGTTCGTCCAGTTCGAGAAACAATTCACTTAGAAGGAAAAGAGCTAGAATTTAAAGTAATTAAATTAGATCAAAAACGTAATAATGTTGTTGTTTCCCGTCGAGCAGTTATTGAATCGGAAAATAGTGCTGAAAGAGACCAACTTTTAGAAAACTTACAAGAAGGAATACATATTAAAGGAATCGTGAAAAATTTAACAGATTATGGAGCATTTGTAGATTTAGGTGGTGTAGATGGTCTTTTACATATTACTGATATGGCATGGAAAAGAGTAAAACATCCCAGTGAAATAGTCAACATTGGTGATGAAATTGATGTAAAAATTTTAAAGTTTGACAGAGAAAGAACGCGTGTATCACTAGGACTAAAACAATTAGGAAAAGATCCTTGGATAGAAATTTCTCAACGTTATCCAGAGGGAACGAAATTAAGTGGACGCGTAACAAATTTAACCGATTATGGATGCTTTGTAGAAATACAAGAAGGTGTGGAAGGTTTAGTTCATGTTTCTGAAATGGACTGGACTAACAAAAATATTCATCCATCTAAAGTAGTATCGGTCAACGATATAGTTGAAGTAATGGTTTTAGATATTGATGAAGAGCGTAGACGTATTTCTCTAGGTTTAAAACAATGTAAAGTAAATCCATGGAAAGAATTCTCTGAAACTCATAAAAAAGGTGTTCATGTTATCGGTAGAATTAAATCTATTACAGATTTCGGTATTTTTATTGGTTTAAATGGTGGTATTGATGGACTGGTACATTTATCTGATATTTCTTGGAACAATTCTGGTGAAGAAGAAGTTAAAAAATACAAAAAAGGCGATGAAATTTCCGCTGTTGTTCTTCAAGTAGATGCTGAAAGAGAACGGATATCTTTAGGGATTAAACAATTAGAAGAAGATCCCTTCAACGTATATATTTCTAACTATAAAAAAGGTTCAATTATTACTGGAATAATTAAATCTTTTGACAAAAAAAGTATAATAGTAAAGTTATCAGAAAATATAGAAGGAATTGTAAAATTTTCTGATATTGCTTTTCTAGAACCTAAAGAAATTATAAATAAATTCAAAATTAATGATGAAATTTTAGTTAAATTACATAGTTTTGATCGTAAAATTAAAATTATTTATCTTACAATGCATATTGTAAATGAAAACGAAAAAAAAGAATCAATTAATATAGTAAATAAAAAAACAAATGATGATGCATTTTCTAATGTAATGAAAGAAGCTTTCAAGGCAGCTAAAAATACAGAGTAATTATTCTAATATAATAAAAAATATTATTTTTAATATACTCAGCATTTTTAGATCTACAAATATCGAGGATTTATGACGAAGTCAGAATTATTTGAAAGAATTTCTAAAAAAAAAATTTATATTTCAAATAAGATTATAAGACGTGCCATAAAAGAAATATTAGAACATATGACAATATCTTTAGCACAAGGAAAAAGAATTGAAATTAGAGGTTTTGGTACTTTTTCTTTACATTATCGTTGTTCTCGTTTAGGTAGAAACCCTAAAACTGGGAAAATAGTAAAATTAAATGAAAAATATATACCTTATTTTAAGCCAGGTAAAAAATTACGTAACAAAGCGAATATATATAAATAATGTATTTTAATACTTTTAGAAACTAAGTTTATATACATTTTTATAAAAAACTTAGTTTCTATTAGTTAAAATAAAATCAAAGGTTATAAAAATGAAAACAAAAATAATTGTAGCAAATTGGAAATTAAATGGAAGTATTGAGATGGTTTCTAATTATTTAAATTATTTAAAAAATAATTTACTAAACGAATTTAAAAACAATATTATTATAATTTCACCTCCTGCTATATATTTAGAAAGAATGTACGAAGATTTAAGACATTTGAACATTTTTCTTGCAGCGCAAAATGTAGATATTAACTTAAAGGGAGCATTTACTGGTGAAATTTCTATTTTAATGTTAAAAGATATAGGTATAAGATATATCATTATTGGACATTCTGAAAGACGTTTGTTTCATAATGAAAAAAATGATTATATAGCAAAAAAGTTTGATTTAATTAAAAATCATAATACAATACCAATTTTATGTATAGGAGAAACTGAAGTAGAAAAAAAGAATGGACAAACAAAAAAAGTTATTGAAGAACAATTGAATTCTATATTTAGAATTTCAGGTCCATCAGCATTTAGAAATACAGTGATTGCATATGAGCCTATTTGGGCAATTGGAACAGGTATAGCTTCTGACCCAGAATATGTGCAAACAATACATAAATTTATAAAATGTTATATTCAAAAACATGATATAATGAGTAAAAATATCATAATTCAATATGGTGGTTCTGTTAATTCTTCAAATGCAAAAGATTTCGTTAACCAACCAGATATAGATGGTTTACTAATTGGAAGTGCTTCTTTAAATGCTAAAAATTTTTTAAAAATCATAGATACTTCATTGAATATTGATTAATTAGTAAAAATTATTTTTTATTCAAAGAATAATTATCAATCAATATCGTATATATCCAACCACCTAAATTTATGCCTAAAATTGGACCGACAGTAGGAATTAAAAAATGCAAACAGTTATTACCTCCAGTAAAAGAAAAAACTCCCCATCCAGTAATACTTAAGAAAATTTTAGGACCCAAATCTCGAGCTGGATTTAAACTAATATTATTCAAAGGACTCATAGTAATATTAATCATAAATACTAGTATTCCTATAAGCATGGGAGTTATAGAATTACATTTAAAAAAATAATTATTTTTCTTTTGATTAAACTGTAATAAAATTATCATAAAAAGAGCTGTCGTAAATATTTCTGTTATAAAATTTTGAATAAAACTATTATTATAGTTAGGATAAGTGCAAAAAATAGAAGCTAAATTAATACTTGCTTGAGTACCTCTTATGATATTATTCTTTTTTTCAAACGAAATTAATAAATTATAATAAAGGCAATATATTAACATCGTAAAAAAAAAAGCACCTAAAATTTGAGATATAATATATGGAATTACTTTTTTTTTATTAAATCTAGAAGATAACCAAAAAAAAATAGTAATGGCAGGATTTAAGTGTGCTCCAGATATTGCAGAACTAAAATAAATTGATATAGATACCCCTAATCCCCAAATACAACTGATTTCAAATTGATCAAAGTTAATATTAGTTAATTTTGAAGCTGCTAGACAACCTGTTCCAAAAAATATTATTAAACCTGTTCCAAAAAATTCAACAATGCATTGTTTTATGATAGTTTTTTTCTTGTAACAATTCATTTTAAAAGACCTGTAAAATCTTATCTAAAAAAATAGATAATATTAAAAAGTTAGAGCGCCGGAAACACCGGCACTAATTTTACGTTAGTATAATTTTTTAGCAGTAACTAACCAATCTTTCTTAAAAATACGTTTCATATTTTTTAGTGCATCTGTTATATCATTAAATATCATTTTTTCATTTTGCACTCCAACACATTTACCAAAATGTCCATTTTCTAATAATTCAACTGCATATGCCCCCATTCTTGATGCTAAAATACGATCATATGCAACTGGTGCGCCTCCTCTTTGGATATGTCCTAGAATTGTTGCTCTAGTTTCTCGATTAGTTTGCTTTTCAATATATCTAGCTAATTGTTCTACATCGCAAATATATTCCGTTATTGCCACAATGGCATGTTTTTTCCCCTTTTTAATACCAGCTTTTATTTCAATAAGTAGTTCTTCTTGTGTATAGCAAATTTCTGGAAGTACAATAAATTCGCAGCCTCCAGCAATAGCTGCCGCTAATGTTAAATCACCACAATATCGACCCATTACTTCTACAATAGAAATACGTTGATGAGAAGACGAAGTATCTCTTAATCGATCAATAGCTTCTACAACTGTTTGTAAAGCTGTAAAATAACCTATTGTATAATCAGTACCTGCAACATCATTATCTATAGTTCCTGGAATTCCAATACATGGAATACCCATTTCTGTTAATTTCATTGCTCCTATATAAGATCCATCTCCACCAATAACAACAAGACCATCTATATTTCTATTTTTAAGATTTTTAATTGCAATAGTACGTACTTCTTTTTGATAAAAATTAGAAAATCTGGCTGAACCTAGAAATGTTCCACCTTTATTAATCATATCAGATACACTATATCTATCTAGATTTATCATACGGTTTTCATATAAACCTAAGTAACCATCATAAATTCCAAAAACTTCTAATTTTTTACTAAGTGCTGTTCTTACAACTCCTCTAATTGCAGCATTCATACCTGGAGCATCTCCACCACTAGTCAAGACTCCAATTCTTTTAACCATTAGAACCTCTTTTTTCAACTTCTGTAAAAAATGATTTATATATGAATTATTAAAGTTAATTTTACTTTTAATAAATATTTTGTAAGACGTGAAAACATTGAAAAAATATATTTATATTGTATGATATAGACCTAATTTTAAATATATCTGTTGGAATGGAAGTTGCTAGAATTTCAAAATATATTTTTAGTAAATTTTATGTTAAATAGTACCAGTTTATAGGAATATGATTCTCGTCAAAATCAAAAATAATAGGTGTTGCAGTTGGAATATCTAAACTTAATATCTTGTTATTATCTATTTTATACAAATATTGTATTAATGCTCGTAAAGAATTTCCATGAGCAACAATAAGTATTTTTTTATTTTTTTTTAACTCAGGATAAATAGTTTTTTCCCAATAAGGAATTACTCTTTTTGCAGTTGTTTCTAAACTTTCACCTAATGGTATTTTTTTTATATTTAAATTAGAATATCGTATATCATTTCCTGGAAAACGTAAATCTTGTATATTAATTATAGGAGGAGTAATATTAAAACTTCTTCTCCATAACATAACTTTTTTTTCTCCATATTTTTCGATAACTTCATTTTTATTTAATCCTTCTAATGCTCCATAATGTCTTTCATTTAAGCGCCACGATTTTTTTACTGGCAACCAATTTTGATCTAATTTATCTAAAATATATCCTAAGGTATGTATTGCTCTTTTTAATACAGATGTATAAGCATAATCAAAAGAAAATTTCTTTTTTTTTAGTAATAAAGCAGCATTCTTAGCTTCATTTTTTCCTTTTTTACTTAATTTTGCATCATGCCATCCAGTAAATTTATTTAGTTCATTCCATTCACTTTGACCATGTCTCAATAATACTATTTTATTAATTGTCATTATTTTTCTCTGAGATGATTATGTTAAAAATAAGTATTTTTAAAATTTAATATGAATTATCATAAAAATAATATTGTTATGCTAATGTAATTATGATCTAATAAAAATTGAAATATTGTAGATTATATCATTTTTTTACAAAAAATTATCTAAAAAGATAAACATCTTATTTTTTTTATTGATAATAAAAGTACAGTTTTTTAGTGATAATTTCACTGTACTTTTAAAGTACAAATAAAATTATCTATATGTTGATTAAAATACGATTAACATCTTCTATTATATTTTTTACAGTCATTAAAAAACCTACTGATTCTTTTCCATCTATTAAACAATGATCATAAGATAAAGCTAAATACATCATTGGCAGAATTTTAATTTTTCCATTAACTACCATAGTCCTATCTTGAATTTTATGCATTCCTAATATAGCTGTTTGCGGAGGATTAATAATAGGTGTAGACATTAGTGAACCGAAAACACCACCGTTAGTAATTGTAAAATTACCTCCTGTTAATTCGCTTATTTTAATTTTATTTTGGCATCCTTTTATAGAAAATTCTTTTATTTTTTTTTCTATTTCTGGTATTGTCATAATTTCTGCATTTCTTAATACTGGTGTTATTAATCCTCTTGGCGTAGCTATAGCTATACTAATATTACAATGTTTATAATAAATGATATCTTTTCCATCTATTGATGCATTTATTTCTGGAAATTGTTTTAATGCTTCAACTACTGCTTTTACAAAAAAAGACATAAAACCAATTCGAATACCATATTTTTTTTCAAAAATTTCGCCATATTTTTTACGTAAAAGTATTATTGGTTTCATATTTACTTCATTGAATGTTGTTAACATTGCTGTATTATTTTTACTATATAATAATCTTTCAGCAATTTTTTGTCGTAATCGACTTATTTTTACTCGTTTTTCAAATAGATTATTTTCTTCTTCATTTACATTTTGTTTCTGTAATATTATTTGATCACATTTTTTTTGAATTTCTTCTATATTGTTTAATTTATTTGGTTTAGTTTCATTCTTAATATATTCAGAAGAAATATTATTTTTTTTATTGATTCTTATCAATCGTCTTATAGACGGTGTAAAATATTTTTTTCTTTCTTTAAAAAAAATTTCTGATATTTCGTTTTTAGAAGTCATTTTTTTTGCTTCTAACAAACTATTTTTTGTTTCTATAACAAGATTGTTAGATGTTTCATTTTTAACAAAATCGTATTGTTTTATCTCGCCAATAATTTGTTTAGATTTTACTATTTTTCCTTCTTCTTCTAAAATTAAATTTAATTTTCCATTACAAGGTGATGATATTTCTAACATTACTTTATCTGTTTCAATATCTACTATGTTATCATCAGAATTAACTACATCTCCTATTTTTTTATGCCATTTTACAATTGTTGCATCATTAACTGATTCTGGTAAATCTGGAACAAGAACATTTATTTTCTTCATTATTTATCCTGTTTTTTAATTGATATTTAATGCATCATAAAGTATTTTTTCTTGTTGTTTTATATGAATAGAGATATGACCAACTGCAGGTGAAGACGAAGCTAAACGACCAATATATTTCAGTGAAGAATTCAATGGAAGCAGTTCACGTAAACAATTTTTTATATATAGCCATGCACCTTGATTATAGGGTTCTTCTTGACACCAGATAAAATCTTTTATGTCAAAATAATTTTTTAGTATATTTAAAATTTCATTTTTAGGAAATGGGTATAATTGTTCAATTCGGATTAAAGCAATATTTTTTATATTATTTTTACTACGTTGTTCCAACAAATCGTAATAAATTTTACCAGAACAAAAAATAAGACGTATCGCTTTTTTTATAGTGTCATCTACTTCATCTATAATTTTTTTAAACTGTTCATTAGCTAAAGCATTTAGAGAACAGCTAGCTACTGTGTTTCTTAAAAGTGATTTTGGTGTAAATACAATTAATGGTTTATAAATATTATTAAATACTTGTTGTCTTAAAAGATGAAATATCTGCGAAGATACACTAGGAATACATATTCTTATGTTTTTATTTGCGCAAAGTTGTAAAAATCTTTCGATTCTAGCAGATGAATGTTCAGGTCCTTGTCCCTCATAACCATGTGGTAAAAAAAGAGTTAAATTACATCTTTGATTCCATTTTTGTTCTCCAGAAGCTATAAATTGATCAATAACTATTTGTGCACCATTAACAAAATCACCAAATTGAGCTTCCCAAATAGTCAGTGTTTTCGATGGAAATAAAGAATATCCATATTCAAAGGCCAATACAGCTTCTTCTGATAAAACAGAATCCCAAATATGAAAATATCCTTGTTTTTTTTTGAAACAATTGAGTGGAATGTAAACGGAACCATCATTTTGATCATGAATAATAGCATGACGATGAAAAAACGTACCTCTGCTTACATCTTCTCCAGAAATACGACAAGAAATACCTTCGTTAAGAATAGTAGCATATGCTAAAGTTTCCGCTGCACTCCAATCGAATAATTTCAATTCTTTAGACATTTCCAATCTTTCTTTATAAATTTTTTTAACTCTATCATGTATATTAATAGAATCAGGAATTTTATTAATTAAAAAAGATAATTTTTTAAGGTTTGTAATATTTGTAATAATATTTCTATTTTTTTCTTTTTTAAATGTAAAATCACTTTTTTCATATTTAAAATTTATTTGTGTTTTTTCTGAAAATATATTTTCTCCTGTATTTAATTTATCATAGTATTGATCAATAATTTCTTTTTTTTCTTGAGTTGTGACTATTCCTTTTGAAATTAATAGATTAGAATATATTTCTCTTACTGTAGGATGGTTTTTTATTTTTTTATACATAACAGGTTGTGTAACAGAAGGTTCATCAACTTCGTTATGTCCATGACGTCTATAACAAACTAAATCTATAAATACATCTTTTTTAAATTTCGATCTAAAATCAAGAGCTAGTTGAATAGTAAAAATAGAAGCTTCTACATCATCTGCATTTACATGAAATATTGGAGCCTGGATCATCTTGGCAATGTCAGTACAATGTTCACTTGAACGAAGATGTCTAGGATTAGAAGCAGTAAATCCAATTTGATTATTAATAACTATATGAACTGTCCCTCCTACGCTGTATCCATCTGTCTGAGACATATTTAATGTTTCTTGAACTACACCTTGACCAATTACAGCGGCATCTCCATGAATATTAATAGGTAATATTTGACTGTAATTTTTTAATTGATCAATTGACGCTCTAGCCATTCCTGTAATGACTGGATTGATAATTTCTAAATGAGATGGATTACATGCCATTTTTAGCATAATTTTTTTTTCGTGTTTTATTTCTGCAATTCCTCCCATATGATATTTAACATCTCCACTGTTTTGTTTAAAAACATTGAGATTAGAAAATTCATCAAATAAAACTTTGGGATTTTTATTTAACACATTTACTAGTACATTTAATCGACCTCTATGAGCCATTCCTAAAAATATTTTAGATATATTATGTTTTTTTGAATACTTAATTACTTCATGAAGCATTGGAATTAACGTTTCAGCTCCTTCTAAAGAAAATCTTTTAGAACCAGGAAACTTTTTTCCAAGATATTTTTCTAAAGATTCGGCATAAGTAATTTTTTTTAAAAAATCTATTTTTTCTCTTGTATTAAAAATATCTTCTTTAAAAAAAGATTCAATATAATTAGTGATTGATTGCTTTTCAAGTAAGTTATCTATGTACATATATTCAAAACCAATAGAGTTTGAATATTTTTTTAATAATATTTCATATAAATTTAAAATATTGGTTTTAAAACAAGAAATATTATTAAAATTTATTTCTATATTTTTTGTTAATTCTTTTTTTGTAAAATTATAAAATTCAAGTTTTAAATCTTGAACTGTTTTTTTAATTTTTAGTTGAAGAGGATCAATTATAGAATGTTTATAACCTTGTAAACGAAATGAATGAATTATTTGATATGCCTTGTTAATAAGTAAACTTAAATTTTCTTTTTCATTGTTTTCATTTAAATAATATTGATCTTGAAAAATTTTTACAAAAGCATTATACCAAATAATATCAACAGATTGAGGATCAGTTAAAAATTTTTGGTATAGATTTTCTATATAATTTTGATTAGCTCCAGATAACCAAGACGAATTTAACCAATATTTCAATTTTTTTTTGTTCATGATTTTCTTAATATGAAATGTTTTAAAACTTTTAAGTTTTTAAAACTATGCCGGATTATAAATATCAACAAAAGTAACATCTAAATTATATTTTTTATTTAACCATTCTCCTAGAGAACGAATACCATCTTTTTCTGTTTCATGATGCCCCAAGGCAAAAAAATTAATCCCTAATTCTCTAGAAATATGAATGGTTTCTTCTGAAATTTCTCCGGTTAAAAAAGTATCTACTCCAAAATTGTATGCTTGTTTAATAAATCCTTGTCCTTTACCACTACACCAAGCAATACGATGAATATAACGTGAAGTATTTTCATGTAAATGTATAGGAGATTTTTTATATATTTTTTCTATTTTTTTAGCAAATTCAAAAGCAGTTACTTTTTCTAAAACCCCCCAAAATACGTGAGGTAAAATAGTACCTTGAATATTAATATTTAATTTTTTAGCAATTTGTGCATTATTTCCTAATTGAGGATGAATATCTAAAGGTAAATGCCAACTATATAAGTTAATGTTATTTGACAGTATTGTTTTTAATCTTTTTCTTTGCATATTATGTATATATCGCGATTCATTTTTCCAAAAATAACCATGATGTACTATTATAGTATCAGCATTACGAGATAATGATTCATCTAATAGTTTTTGACATGCAGTAACTCCTGTAATAATTTTTTTTACAATTTTTGATCCTTGAATTTGTAATCCATTAGGAACGATATCATTATATTGATGAGAAAGTAATTTCTTGTTAAGAATACTTTCTAAAAAAAAATTATTCATAATTTTTTAAAACCTATTTTTTTAGATATAATCGTGCTTTATTAAACATAATAAGCGATTCTTTTCTACTATCATTATAGTTTATAATCGGATCGGGATAATTTAACTTGTATTTATTTTTTTTAGACCATTCATATGGTTGATGAATATAATTATTTGGTACCATTTTTAATTCTGGAATAAATTTTCTTATAAAATCTCCAGATGGATCAAAATTTTTTGATTGATTATATGGATTAAAAATTCGTATATAAGGAACAGCATCACATCCAGTAGATGCTGACCACTGCCACCCTCCATTATTTAATGCTAAATCCCCGTCAATTAAATGAGATATAAAATATTTTTCTCCCTTTCTCCAATTTATTAAAAGATTTTTTACTAAAAAACTTGATGTAATCATTCTTAATCGATTATGCATCCAACCTAATTTATTTAATTGTCGCATTCCAGCATCTACTATAGGATATCCTGTATTTCCTTCTTTCCAATTCTGAAAGTGTTTTTTATTACTACTCCAATTAATATTTTTTTCCCATTTTACTAACGATTCATGTTTGCTAAGATTTGGAAAACCAATTAATAAATGATAATAAAACTCACGCCATAATATTTGATTAAACCAAGAACAATTAAAAATAATATCTAAAGGAAGATCTCTTTTTCTTTTTAAAAGCATCATAAGACAATATCGAGATGATATTATTCCTAAAGATAAATATGGAGATAACATACTAGTACTATTTAAAAAAGGAAAATTTCTTTTTAATAAATAGTTTTCAATTTTATTAGATAAAAATTTTTTTAATTTATTAATAGCTTCGTTTTCGCCAATTGGAAAAATATTTTTATTAAAGTTGCAAGTTAAGTCTTTAAAAGAAAAATCATTTGAAAAGCAATTTTTATTAGGTATTCTTTTCAATGGTATAGGAATACATTTCGGTATACTTTTATATAAATTATTTATTATTTTTTTTTTAAAAAAAGAATATACTTTAAATGTTTCGTTTTTTTCATTTTTGATGTATTGATGAGGAACTAAAATATTACTATGAAAACCTTTTACAGATATACCTTTTTCAGATAATATTTTTTTTGTCAAATAGTCTCGATTACGTTCATCTATTTCATATTGATAATTATAAAATAAATTATTAATTTTATGTTTCTCACAAAAATATATTAAATATTGTATTGAAGTTGAAAAATCAGTAGATTCATGATGATGCAAAATAATATTTAAATTCAACAATTCTTGTTTTAAAGAAATTATATGATGATATATGAAAGATATTTTTTTTTCAGAGATACAATAATGAAACCATTGTTTAGGTGTAGAAATAAATAAAGCTATAACTTGATCTGTATTAAATTTACATGCTTCATGTAAAGCCATATTATCGTGTAGTCTAAGATCATTACGAAACCAAATTAAATTTTTTTGCATAGTCTTAATATTTTAAATTATAACAATATTTTATGAAAAATATATTTGTATTATAAATATATAAAAATATTTAATATAGTTATCAATATTTTTTAAATTTCTCTAAATATGTATTTATATTTTTGATAGAAAGCAGAATTAAAAAATTTAATCAATATAACACATATAAAAAAAGAAATTAAAAATATTTTTATTAAATAAAATTTAACTATAGAAAAACTTTTATTTTTAAAATATATCAATATTTTAGAATTAAAACAATAAAATATCTATATAAGAAGTATACTTGATATTATTTTGAATAATATACATTAATAATGATTTTTATATCTTTTACTTTACAAAAAAAATACTTTTAATAACAAATGATGATTTAATAAAGTATATAAATTAATATAATGTCAATTTTCAATAAATTTATTTTATTATAGGTGTTAAAAATGGAAAAAATAGGTATTTTTTTTGGAAGTGATACTGGAAATACAGAGAAAATAGCAAAATTAATTCAAAAATATATAGGTGAAAATATTTCTATATTACATGATATTAGCAATGCTACTAAAAAAGATATTCAAGATTTTAAATATTTAATATTAGGAGTTCCTACTTGGTATTATGGTGAGGTTCAATGTGATTGGGATGATTTTCTACCTACTTTAAAAAAAATTGATTTATCAAATAAAACTATAGCATTATTTGGATGTGGTGACCAAGAAGATTATGGTGAATATTTTTGTGATGCAGTAGGTATAATATATAAAATTGTTAAAAAAAATAATGCTCATATCATTGGAAAATGGTCAACAAAAGAATATAATTTTGAAAATTCTAAAGCTTTACTAAATCAAGAGTATTTTATGGGATTGATTTTAGACGAAGATAGACAAGGAGAAAAAACTAATGAACGAGTTGTAACATGGTTAAAAAAAATTATGCCTCAATTTGAAAAAAAGATAAAAATAACATAAAATTTTTTTAAAAAAATCAACAAATTTTATCTAATTACAATATGTTAAAATAAAACAATAGTTTTATTTTTAAAAATTTAATAAAAAGAAAAAATATGAGTTTAAAAATAAATCATTTTAGTTTATTAAAAAGCATACCTCGAAAAAAACACCGTGATAATCTAAAATTAGATAATTCTAATCTTCCTTTTATGGGAAAAGATATTTGGACATTATATGAATTATCTTGGTTGAATAAAAATGGTATACCTCAAGTTGCTGTCGCTAAAATAGAAATTAACATAACTAGTGCGAATATCATCGAATCTAAAAGTTTAAAAATATATATTAATAGTTTTCATCAAACTAAATTTAACAATCATATACAGCTGCTTGAAACCATACAATTTGATCTAACTAAATGTGTATGTGGAGTAGTGTCTATAAAATTATTTAATTTAAATCAAATTAAAAATGAGAATATATCAGAATTTTATGGTTGTTGTATAGATGATCAAAATATTGAGATTACATCTTATCAGTATAATCCATTTCTACTTATTAATTCTTCTAAAAAAATTTTAAAAGAGTCTTTATATAGTAATTTGTTTAAATCAAATTGTCCAATAACTCAACAACCTGATTGGGCATCAATACAAATAATATATGTTGGACAAGAAATTGATCATTCTGCATTACTTGCTTATTTAATTTCTTTTCGTAATCATAATGAATTTCATGAAGAATGTGTTGAAAGAATTTTCAATGATATTGAAAATAATTGCAAACCTCACGAGCTTACTGTATATGCTAGATATACACGAAGAGGTGGAATTGATATTAATCCATGGCGTACTAATACACTTTTTTCACCTTGTCTTGTCCGAATGTGTAGACAATAAAAAATTTATATTAATTTAAAATATTTAAATTTTTACTGTTAAAAGCAGTATTAAGTATTATAACTTAATACTGCTTATATATTTTAGATAAAAAAAAATATGACTATTATTTTGATATAATAAAATATAAAAATGATTAGCAATATAAAAAAATACACTATTTTTTAATTTCGTTAAAAATTTTAAAAAATTATGTTTTAGATACTAAACAAACTAAGTCAAGTACCTTACTAGAATAACCCGTTTCATTATCATACCATGAAATTAATTTAACAAAATTTTTATTTAAAGATAAACCTGCTTTTGCATCAAATATAGAAGTTAATTCTGATCCATTAAAATCTGTAGAAACAACTTCTTCTTCGGTATATCCTATAATTCCTTGCATTTCTTTTTGAGAAGATTCTTTAATTATTTCACATATTTCACTATATGTAGCTGATTTTTTATAACGCACTGTTAAATCTACAACAGATATATTTGAAACAGGAACTCGAAATGCTATACCTGTTAATTTACCATTTAAATTCGGTAAAACTTTTCCTACGGCAATAGCTGCTCCAGTAGAAGATGGGATAATATTTTGTAATACACTTCTTCCTCCTCTCCAATCTTTAGAAGAAGCTCCATCAACAACTTTTTGGGTAGCTGTGCTTGCATGTACTGTTGTCATTAAACCTTCAATAATTCCTAGTGTATTATCTATGACTTTTGATAAAGGTGCTAAACAATTGGTAGTACAAGATGCATTTGATACAATATCTTCTCCTTTATATTTATCAAAATTGGCTCCTCTTACAAACATTGGTATATCATCTTTTGAAGGACCTGTAATAACTACTTTTTTTGCTCCTGCTAAAATATGCTTATAAGCTGTATTTTTAGTTAAAAAAAGTCCAGTTGATTCGATAACTACATCAATTGATAAATCACTCCAGTTCAGTTTTTCAGGATCTTTTATTGAAGTAATGCGAATTTTTTTTCCATTGATTATGATACTTTCTTTATTAACTTCAATAATTTTTTTAAAAGGTCCATGAGTAGAATCATATTTCAACATATAAGCTATATAATCAGGACTTAATAAATCGTTAATAGCTACAATTTCGATATTTTCATGTTTTTGAGCAAGTCGAAATATTACACGTCCAATACGACCAAATCCATTAATACCAACTTTAATAGTCATTTTTTCACCATTTTATTATATAAATATTTATTTTTTAAGAATTATTGTTTTAATATTCTTTTAATGTCTCACTAGGATTAAGATGTGAAGCATAATACGCTGGATACCAGTTTGTTATCATACCTATTATTAATGTACCAATAAATATAATTAAAACATCTAGTAATTTTAATTCTAACAAAAAAAAATTTTTATAATAAATATTATCTAATAATATATTATCTTTAAAGCATGTATTTAAACAAAATATGATTTTTTTAAAATTCAAGATTGTTATTATACCTAAAGATAAACCCATTATAGTAGAAATAATAATAGACCTCATACCATAGTATAAAAAAATTTTTTGAATAAGGAAATCATTCGCTCCTATACTACGTAGTATAGCGATATCTTTTGTTTTTTTAGAAATAGTCATTAAAGAGATAGATGTAATGCTAAAACACGAAATAATTATCAGAAATAATAAAGATAGGTATATAATTGCTTTTATCATATTAATTTCATGATATATATACTTATAATCATTAATCCAAGTGTATAATAATAGAGGTGTATTAAGTTTTTTTGCTGCATTTATTATAATTTTATTTGCATTAAATGGATCAGACATATGCAATTCAATTTTATCGATAATATTTTCTTTAATAAGAAATTTTTTAAAAAATTCAAATGGTACATATCCCATATTTGAATTTAAAATACCATTATCTTCAAATATTCCTATAACTTTTAAAGAGAAAGACTTTAGATTAGATTTAAAAAAATTTTTTTTTAAAAAAATTAGATTGATAAAATCACCTTTTTTAATCGATAATTTTTGAGCTAAACTTGATGAAATAATAATATTATTTTTTTTTTTAAAAAATTGATTTTTTTATATTTAAAAATATTATTTTCAAAATATTTTATATCTTTAAAACTTTTAATTTCAATTATTTTAACTATATCTCGCTTAGTTAATAATCCATTAGTGATAATATATGGCTCAGAATAAAGAACTCCTGGAGAAAGTTTTAATTTTGTAATTACATCTTTCCATTTTAGTGAAGATTGATCAATTAATTGAATGATTCCATGGGGAAAACTGGATAAAATTGTTGTATTTAGTAAAATATTAAATCCATTTAAAGCGCTTAAACTTATGATGAGAGAAAAAACAGAAATAGATATTCCAATTTTAGATAAAAAGGAAATGATAAATACTTTATTTTTTTTATTCTCGTTAAGATACAATCGTTTTGCAATTAAAAAAGGTAATAAATTCATTGATAATGTCTTTTTTATTAATTGTGATAATTATATAATAAACCGTTTTTTATTTGGAATAAAACAGGTATTTTTTTTATTAAGTTAATATCGTGTGTAACAATTAAAAAAGAAGTATTATAAGAGCAATTAAACTGCAATATTAAATCTAAAATAAGATTTGCGTTATATTGATCTAAATTACCAGTAGGTTCATCCGCTATTATTAAAGAAGGTTTATTTACAAATGCTCGAGCAATAGCAACACGTTGTCTTTCACCTCCAGAAATTTCAGATGGATACTTTTTTATTTTTGTTTCTAAATTAACTTTTTTTAGTATTTCATATGCTATTTCTTGAGATTCTTTTTTACTTTTATTACTGATTAAAAGAGGCATCGCAACGTTTTCTAATATATTAAAATCTAACATTAGATGATGAAATTGATAAATAAAACCTAATTGTTTATTTCTAAAATTTGCTATTTGATTAGATGACATAGAACTTATTGATTTTCCATTAAATAATATGTCTCCAGAATTAGGAACATCTAAACCAGCAAGTAAATGTAGTAATGTAGTTTTACCTGAACCAGATTTTCCAATAATACCAGCTATATCTCCAATATTTAATTTAAATGATATGTTTTTTAAGACATTTAAAACAAGATCGCCATCTTGATAAAATTTATTTAATTTTATACATTTTATAATATTATTCATGAGATAAAATTTGAGCTGATTGTATTTTTGTAGCGTTATAAGCTGGGTATAATGTAGATATAGTTGTAATAAATATAGATATGATATTAATTAAAAAAATTTGATGAGGTACTATAATAATAGATACATCTATCTCGTCAAAAAAAAATCTAATCAGATATTTTAAGAAATTTTTTTCTATTATTAAAAACATACTCATTACTGTTCCAAATATATTTCCAATAATAGCTATACTTAAACTAAGTATAACAAATATTAATATAATTTTCCAATTTGTTAATCCTTGGGATTGTAAAATTGCTATACTATTTTCTTTTTCTATTGTATAGACAGTAAGCATAATAAATATATTTAAAATTGCTACTATTAAAATCAAACAAAATACAAGTAACATGATGTATTTTTCAAATATTATTTTTTTAAATATTTCACCTTTTTCTAATTTCCAATCTAATAGAATAAAGGAATCAATTGACTTTTTCATTCGTTGAAGGTTTAAGGATAGTGGTTCTTTAACCCATACACGCCAACCAGTAATATAACCCTTAGGTAAATGTAAAAGATTTAAACAATCTTCCTTATTAATTACTATATGATAGTAATCTACTTCATTCTTAGTAGAAAAAAAATCTATAATTTTAAATGTCTGTTCGTTAAATATTTCTTTAAAAAATAATTTTTTCTGATTAGTCAGAAGAATTAATTTAATTTCATCACCGATATTTACATGTAATTTTTTTGCTAATTCTATTCCTAGAATTGCATTTTTTTGTTTAGGTTTAAGTATATTTGAAATGTTTTTGATATTGTAATTTTTAATGTTTTCTTTATTACTATTATCAATTCCAATTATTTCTCCCATAGAAATATCACTCTTGCTTCTTAAGATGACTTTTCGGCTGATAAAGTCAGAAACTTTTTTAAAATCATGTAGATATAAAATTTTTTTAGGAAAATCTAATGTGTTAACACATTTTTTTTTATTAGTAACTATCAAATGTGGAACAAAAGATAAAGTATTTTTTTTAAGATTATCTTCAAAACCATTAATTACAGATATTATAATAATAAGTGAAGCTGTGCTAATACCAATAGCTATAATCGATAATATTGTGATTAATTTTTTAAACTTTGGTAAATGAAAATTCCACAAATAACGTAAACCAATAAATAAATATATAGGTTTATACATAAATTTTGTTCTTAGACATAAAAATATTTTTCATACAATATTTAATATCTATTAAATTTTAAAAGTTTAAAAAAATAGATAAATTGAGTTCATATAAATGTTAAATATATACTATCATAATATATACAGTAAATTTATCAAAAGATTTTTAATAAGTATTATTTTAAATAAATTATATTATGTGTTTTTAAGTGTTTTAAATATCAATACATATATTACCCATAGTGATAAGTAGCATGTATGTTTTAACAAACCAATTATTTATTTTATTTTAGTTTTAAAAGTAAAATACTTTAAAAAATTACAATAAATGCTAATTTTATTAGAAAAAATTTTTAATTCTAAAATTATAAAAAATAATAATTAGCATTAATTATTATTTTCTATATATTAAGTAGTAGTTGTTTATTGTAAAAATATTTTATTATCTATTAAATAAATTACTATTAGTTTAATGAATGTTTTACATAAATAAATTGAATTTATTAATTAGAATAAGAATTCTATTCTAGAAATAGAAAAAAATTATATAAAATGAAGTCTTATTAATTCCCTTTAAAAACAAAATTTGTTCCAATGAAAATTATAAAAAATCAAATTTTAAAACATAAAAAAAATATTAATTATGAATATAAAAAATCACCGAGTTTATTTGATCATATTAATAATAAAACAAATATTAATGAATTATTATCTTTTTTACGGGAATTCTCGGGTAAAATACTTTTCTCTCTCAATCATGGAGAAAATTCAAAAAAGATTTTAAATTTTTTAATGAGTCATAATATTATTCCAAAATATATAAAAAATATTCTCGATATTAATGAAAATATTAATTATTTTTATACGACTACAGAATATGAAAAAGAATTTATAGATAACAAAAATAATCTTTTGTTTGTTTATACAAAAGATTTATTACAAATAATTGATAATAAAAAAATTTCTAATGTTAGATGTAATTATTCTCATCTTAAAGATAATCGTTTTCCTGAATTAATTGTAGGTTCTCCAATTATACATATTGAACATGGAGTTGGTCGTTATCAAGGATTAACTACCATTAAAACTGCTAGTATTCAATCTGAGTATTTAGTTATTACATACGCACAAGGAGATAAATTATATGTACCTGTTGCTTATTTGCATCTTATCTCTCCTTATACCGCAACATCCGCAGAAAATGCACCTCTCCATAAATTAGGAGGTGAAGAATGGAATAAGACTAAGCAAAAGATAAACAAAATTATATATGATCATGCTGCTCAATTATTAAATATTTATGCTAATAGAAAATCTCAGAAAGGATTTTCATTTAAAAAAAATGAAAAAAATTATCAAATTTTTTGTAAAGATTGTTTATTCGAAATAACATTAGATCAAAAAAAAGTCATTAAATCTGTCTTAATGGATATGTGTAATTCTATTCCTATGGATCGTTTAATTTGTGGAGATGTAGGTTTTGGAAAAACAGAAGTTGCTATGAGAGCAGCTTTTCTATCTGTTTCTAACAGCAAACAAGTAGCTATCTTAGTTCCTACTACTTTGCTAGCGAACCAACATTATGAGAATTTTAAAAAACGTTTTTCTAACTGGAATTTTAAAATTGAAATACTATCTAGATTTCAAAACCAAACAAAACAAAATTTAATTTTTAAAAATACTAAAAATGGACAAATTAATATTTTAATAGGTACGCATAAACTTCTATTAAAAAAAATCGAATGGTGTAACTTAGGTTTGTTAATTATTGATGAAGAACATAGATTTGGTGTTAATCATAAGGAAGAGTTCAAAAAAAGATATTCCAATATTGATATATTAACTTTAACAGCTACACCTATACCACGTACTTTAAATATGACTATGATTGGTATAAAAGACTTGTCTATTATAAAAAAACCACCAGCTCAAAGATTAGCTATTAAAACTTTTATTAAAGAATATAATCCTTTGTTAATAAGAAACACAGTATTACGAGAAATTTCAAGAGGTGGACAAGTTTATTATATATATAATAAAGTACAAAACATCATTAATATTGCTGAAAGATTATCAAAATTAATCCCTGAAGCTAGTATCAAAATAAGTCATGGACAAATGAATAATGTCGATTTAAAAAAGGTTATGAATGAATTTTATAATAATGAATTTAATGTTTTAATTTGTACTACTATTATTGAAAGTGGAATTGATATACCAAGGGCAAATACAATTATTATTGAAAATTCTGATCATTTCGGATTATCTCAACTTCATCAATTACGTGGACGTATTGGTAGATCTAATCATCAAGCATACGCCTTATTTCTTGTTAAGAGTTTTAAAAAAATTACTGCAGATGCAAAAAAAAGATTAGAAGCAATTGCATCAATTAATAATTTTGGAGGAGGTTTTTCTTTATCTAATCAAGATCTTGAAATCAGAGGAATAGGTGAATTATTAGGAAAAGAACAAAGCGGACATGTAAAAAGTATAGGATTTTCTTTATATATGAAACTTTTAAAGAATGCTGTCGATTTATTAAAAAATGGAAAAAATGTATCTTTTAAACGATTATCTAAAAATCCAATAGAAATTAAATTATATGTTTCATCTTTATTGCCAGAAAATTATATTTCTAACGTTAATACAAGATTGTTTTTTTATAAAAAAATCGCAAGTGCTAAAAATGAAAAAGAAATAGAATTTATTCAAGACGAATTAATTAATAATTTTGGTAAATTACCTGTATTTTCTAATAATTTAATTTCTATTGCTAAAATTCGACTAATAGCATATAAAATTGGCATTAAATTAATTAAATTTAATAAAGATATCGGTATTATAGAATTTAACAAAAAAAACTTAGTTAATACTGAATATTTATTAAGTATTTTTAAGACGCAACCAGATATTTGGAAAATGGAAAGTTCAACTAAATTAAGATTTTTATATAATGCAGCAGATGATGATTTACGTCTTTCATGGATGTTAAATTTATTAAAGAATCTCAAAAAAAAAGATTCTGTTTTAACAAAAAATCAGTGAAATATTATTTTTGAAAATTAATATATATTAAGTCTTTTTCTATATATGATAAAATAATAATTATTTTTTATGATATAAAAATAGTTTTAAGAAAAAATATTGAGGTAGTTGTATGAAGCAAATCGTTTATATCGCAAACGGAACAAGTGAAAATATAGAAGTATGGAGTTTATGTCAAAATGGAGATATGAATTTACTTCAACAAGTTTCAACAAATGGTCAAATTCAGCCTATGAGAATTGTTAAAAATAAAAATTTTTTATATGCTGGAATTCGTCCTAATAATAAAATTATTACTTATATTATAAAAAAAAATGGTTGTCTTGAAAAAAAATATGAAAGTTTTATACCAGGAACACCTAATTATATTTCATTTAATAAAACTAATGATTTTCTCTTTTGTAGTTCATATCATTCAAATTGTTTAAGTGTAAGTCCATTAAATAAAAATGGTATACCGGAAAAACCAATTCAAATTATTTATGATATTCAAGGATGTCATGCTGCCCGAGTAAATTATAAATATAATATATTATTTGTTATGTCTCTTAAAGAAGATCGTATTTATTTATATTATTTAAAAAATTTTGGTATATTAAAAAACACAGAACAAAAATTTCTTAAAACTCAAAATAAATCTGGACCACGTCATATTGTTTTTCATCCCAATCAAGATTTTGTTTATACTATAAATGAACTAAATGGAACTATAGATGTATGGAAAATAAATAAAACAAATAATATCATACATATAAAAAATATACAAAATATTAATATATTCAATCAAAATAATCATTTTGCAAAAGTTTATTGGTCTTCTGATATTCAGATAACATCATGTGGACGTTTTTTATATGTTTCCGATCGATTATTTAATACGATTTCTTTATTTCATATTAATAAAAATAATAAAATCATATTTTTTCAAAGTTATAATACAGAAGAACAGCCTAGATCATTTTATATCGATAAAACAAATTCGTATTTAATAGTTGCTAGTGAAAAAAATAATATATTTACCATATATAATATTTTGAAAGGTACTGGAGAACTAAAAAAATTAAATACATATAGCACTGGAAATAGACCCGTTTGGATACTTATCCATCAGTTAAATTATAATTTTTAATGATTATATAATTTATAAAAAAAATGAAGCATTATCTAAAGCTTTTTTAATAGAGTTAGTCAAAACACTTAATTGTTTAGTATCAATAATATAAGGTGGGACAATATAAATTAATTTTTTAAAAGGTCTAATCCATACTCCATTATTTACAAAAAATTTTTGTATTAAAGCTATATTAATCAAGCGCATACATTCTACTACACCAATAGCTCCTAATATTCGTACGTTATTTACATTATGATGATTAATCAGCGGTAATAAATCTTTACATAATTGTTGTTCAATATTAGAAACTTGTATTTTCCATTTATTTTTTTGCAATATTTTAATATTAGCATTGGCAGCAGCACATGCTAATGGATTTCCCATATAGGTTGGACCGTGCATAAAACAACCAATTTTACTATTACTAATAGTTTTTGCAATATGACTAGAAGATATTGTTGCTGCTAGTGTTATTGTGCCTCCTGTAATAGCTTTTCCTAAACATAATATATCGGGCACTACATTAGCATGTTCGAAAGCAAATAATTTTCCAGTACGTCCAAATCCAGTAGCAATTTCATCAAAAATCAAAGGAATAGAATAATAATCACATAGACATTTTATTTTTTTTAAATATATAGGGTGATAAAATTTCATTCCTCCTACGCCTTGCACTATAGGTTCTAATATTACACCAGCTATTTTTAATGAATTTTTTTCTATTATTTCTTGAAAAGATATAAGATCGTTTTCATTCCATTTATCATGAAAAGAAGACATTGGTGGGTCAGAAAAAAAGTGTTTTGGTAAAAAGTTGTTATATATTTTATGTATAGAATTTTTAGGATCAGAAATTGACATTGCAGCAAAAGTATCACCATGATATCCATGACGAATAGTTAAAAAAAATTTTCTTCTTTGACCTAATGAATACCAATATTGTATTAGCATTTTCATTGCTACCTCAATAGCAACTGAACCAGAATCAGAAAAAAAAACACAATCTAACTCTTTTGGTGTTAAATCAATTAGTTTTCTAGCAAGAGCAACTGCGGCAGGATGTGTGATACTACCAAACATAACATGAGACATTTTTTTTATCTGTTTTTTTAAAGCTTTATTTAAAATAGGATGATTATAACCATGTATTGCAGACCACCATGAAGACATACCATCTATTATCTTTTTCCCGTTATTTAATTTTAAATACACTCCTTTAGCAGATATAACCGAATAGCAAGGAAGTGGGTTAGTCATAGATGAATAAGGATGCCAAATATGTTTATAATCAAACATTATATCAGATTGATTCATTTTTTATTTATCTATATAAAAAAATATTGTTTAATAATATTATAAACCTTTGATTAAATAAATCATAATTTTTTTGGAGATAAAATGAAAAAAAAATGGACTCTAGAAGCTACAAAAAAACTTTTTAATAAACCATTTTTTGATCTTATTTTTCAAGCTCAAAAAGAACATAGAAAAAATTTTAACCCAAACACTATACAAATAAGTACGTTGCTTTCAATAAAAACAGGATCTTGTCCAGAGGATTGTAAATATTGTCCACAAAGTTCTAGATATAAGACAGGATTAAAAAAAGAGCCTTTATTAAAAATAGAAACTATTCTTGATGCAGCAAAAAAAGCAAAATCTTCAGGTTCTAGTAGATTTTGTATGGGTGCCGCATGGAAAAATCCAAAAGAAAAAGATATGCCGTATTTAGAAAAAATTATTAAAGAAGTAAAATCAATGGGAATGGAAACTTGCATGACTTTAGGAACTTTAAATGCTTCTCAAGCAAAAAAATTATCTTCTGCAGGTTTAGATTTTTACAATCATAATTTAGATACATCTTCTAGATTTTATAGTCATATCATTACTACTCGTACATATCAAGAAAGATTAAAAACATTAGATATAGTTCGCAATTCTGGTATGAAAATTTGCTCTGGTGGAATTATAGGTTTAGGAGAAAAAATAGAAGATCGTATGGAATTATTAATGGAACTATCTAATTTATCTATTCATCCAGAAAGTGTTCCTATCAATATGCTAGTTAAAATCCCAGGAACACCAATGGAAAACAATAAAAATATAGAACCATTTGATTTCATTCGTATTATTGCGGCTGCTCGTATTATGATGCCCAAATCTTATATTAGATTATCAGCAGGGCGTAAAAACATGAATGATCAAACTCAAGCTATGTGTTTTATGGCTGGAGCTAATTCTATTTTTTATGGTTGTAAACTACTTACTGCAGATAATCCAGAAGAAAAAAATGATTTAAAATTATTAAAACAATTAAATTTGTATCCTGAATATAAGCATGAAATAATAGATAAAAAAAATGAGAATTATTCAATAAATCAAATGTCTAAAATCAAAAAAAATCAATATTATAATGCAGCAACATAATATTATTACAAATATAAAGTTATTAATTTTTTTATAAAATATATGTGTAAATTTTTTTGAAGTAATTAATTATTTTAATACATTAAAACTATATAGTTTTTCATTCACAAAAAAGTAACTCAATATTATAGTTATCTCTTCTTTATATTAGATATATAAAGTTAGCTATATATTGAGTTACTTAGTTAAAATAATATTCCAATATTTTGTATGTTATTTTTAAGAAAACGTTTATTTTTTCTTAATATTAACATTTTTAAAACAATAGGATCTTATGATTAAAAAATTTTTTATTACTGGAACTGATACAAATGTAGGTAAAACATTTGTAAGTAAAATTTTATTAAGAAAAGCATCTCAAATTGGATATAATACAGCTGGATATAAACCAGTTGCTTCTGGTTGTAAAAAAACACCATTGGGTTTTTTTAATCATGATGCAATTATTTTAAGAGAAAATAGTTCTGTGATATTAGATTATCAAGAAGTAAATCCAATCTTATTTTTTGAAAATGCTCCTCCTCATTTTTTAAGTAAAATTTACAATCGAAATATCAAGATGAAAAATCTTTCTTTAGGTTTAAAAAAAATTGTTAAAAAGAGCAATTGGATATTAATAGAGGGTGCTGGTGGATGGTATACTCCTATATCTTATCAAGATACTTTTTCAGATTGGGTTAAGAAAGAAAAATTAATTGTTATCATTGTTATTGGAATTAAATTAGGATGTATTAATCATGCTATTTTAACTGAAAAAGCTATTCTTTCTGAAAAACTAGAATGTAGAGGTTGGATTGCTAATCATACTATTCCTGAAGATAAATATAATTTATATTACATCCAAACTTTGCAAAAATATATGAATTCTCCATTCTTAGGAACTGTTCCTTACTTACAAAAAAAGAATCAAATAAACTTTAAAAAAATTAAAATTATATTGCCAGAATAAATTGAAAAAATATGTATAAAAAATATTATTTTTTTAGTTTTTAATATAATTTTTAAAAAGATGGATATTTTAATATATTAGTTGATGTAAACAGGATACTTCAAACAAAGTTGTAACACTTTGTTTTTAATTTTAATAATATTATCATAATCGTGAATGTTATTTAAAATACTAATTATCCAATGAGATATTTGATACATTTCCTTTTCTTTAAATCCTCTTCTAGTCACAGCTGGTGTTCCAATGCGTATTCCTGAGGTAATAAAAGGACTTTTTAAGTCATTTGGGATAGTGTTTTTATTTACAGTTATATTAGCTTTTCCTAAAGCAATATCAGCGTCTTTACCTGTTAATTTTTTATCACTTAAATCAATTAAAAATAAATGATTATGAGTACCACCAGATACTATTTTATATCCTTCTTCTAGAAAAATATTAGACATAATTTTAGCATTTTTTATTATTTGTTTTTGATATATTTTAAATTTTGGTTCTGATGCTTCTTTAAATGCTATAGCTTTTCCAGCAATTACGTGCATCAGTGGTCCTCCTTGTGCTCCAGGAAAAACAGATAAATTCAATTTTTGATACAAATTATCATTTCCGTTTTTTGATAAAATTAATCCTCCACGAGGTCCTGCTAAAGTTTTATGAGTAGTACTTGTAACTACATGAGCATAATATATTGGATTTGGATAAATTCCTGATGCAACTAAACCAGCAACATGGGCCATATCTACAACAAAATAAGCATTTACTTCATCTGCAATTTCACGTATTTTTTTCCAATTGCAAATTCCAGAATATGCTGAAAATCCACCAATAATCATTTTCGGTTTATATTTTTTAGTCAAATGTAATAGTTTTTCATAATCAATATCACCATGTTCGTTAATTCCATATGGAACTACATGATACATTTTTCCTGAAAAATTTACATGTGATCCATGAGTCAAATGACCTCCATGTGATAATTCCATTCCTAATATTGTATCACCAGGATTTAGTAGCGCTGTATAAACTGCAAAATTAGCTTGCGAACCAGAATGCGGTTGAACATTAGCATAGTCAGCATCAAATAATTTTTTTGCTCGATTAATAGCTAACTGTTCAATTATATCTACATGTTCACAACCACCATAATAGCGTTTTCCTGGATATCCTTCTGCATATTTATTAGTTAATTGTGATCCTTGTACTTTCATAACATAGTTACTAGTATAATTTTCTGATGCAATTAATTCAATATGATTTTCTTGTCTTTCTTTTTCTTTTTCTATTGCATACCATAATTCTGGATCATATTTTGAAAGCATTATTTTATTTTTAAGCATGTTTTCTCTCAATATGAATTTTATTAAAAAAACTAAATAGATACGTTTTTTATTTTAAAAAAGTCTTTAATTTTTAACATTAGATCATCTTTAATGAGATAATATTCTTGTTTTTTCTTTAGGTCTTTTATTAAAAAATATCTTTTTTTGGTTTCTTTTTTATTAATTATAATCACTATTCTTGCTGAAATGTTTTTAGCGTTTTTTATTTTTTTTCTAACACTTTGACTAAAAAAATTAATAAATATTTTTAATGTTGGATAGATATTTCTTATTTCTTCAGATAGTTTTATCGCAGAATTTTTCTCATCTTCTCTTGAAAAAATAATATAAATATTAATTTCTTCTTCAATATTAGAAATATTATTAATTGATTTTACTAATAAAACTAAACGTTCTATACCTATAGCAAATCCTATAGCAGATGTATTTTCACCTCCCATATCTTGTACTAAAGAGTCATATCGACCACCAGCACAAATAGTGTTTTGAGAACCTAATTTATCACTTTTCCATTCAAAAACAGTATCGTTATAGTAATCTAATCCTCTTACTAATTTTGGATTATATATATATTTTATTCCATAAGAAGCTATCATTTCACATAAATTTTTAAAATAAATATTTGAAGATTTATTAATATATTGACTTAATAATGGAGCTTCTTGCAGTATTTTTTGAACTTCTTGATTTTTAGAATCTAAAATTCTTAAGGGATTAGTATATAATCTTCTTTTGCAATCTTCATCTAAAATGTGCTCATATTTTTTTAAATAAGATACTAATTCTTTTTTATATTGAAATCGATCAATTCGAGAACCAATAGAATTAATTTCTAATGTTACATCTCTATCAACACCAATTTTTTTCCATAAACGATTAGTTAGTAAAATTATTTCTAAATCAATATCTTCTGTATCTAATCCGAATACCTCAGCTCCTAATTGATAAAATTGTCGATATCTTCCCATTTGAGGCCTTTCATATCGAAACATTGGACCGAGATACCAAAATTTATGATTGGTTTTTTTTTGTTGTAATAAACGGTTTTGTATTATAGCTCTTACACAACCTACAGTTCCTTCTGGACGCAAAGTTATACTATTTCCTTTTTTATCTTCAAAAGAGTACATTTCTTTTTCTACTACATCAGTAACATTTCCAATAGCTCTTTTGTAAATTTCAGTTTTCTCTAAAATAGGTAATCTAACTTCTAAATAGCAATAACTAGTTAACACCTCTCTTAAAATATTCTCTATATAATTCCATAATTTTAATTCTGTTGGAAAGTAATCATGCACACCTCTAATAGAGGTAATTTCTTTATTTTTCACTATATTCTCTTATAAATTAAAAAAATTTTATTTTTTTAATTAAAAATTATTTTTTTTAAAAAATTTATCACTTATTTTATCAGCTTTCTAATTTGAATTTCCATTTGTTCAATAATTTCGTCATTCTTTATTTTATTTTTTTGACGTATTCCATTTTTATATAAAGTACTTTTTTTATATCCTCCTGTTAATCCTAAGGTTGCAAGTTTGGCTTCTCCTATTCCATTAACAATACATCCAATAATTGATACATCTATAGGAGTAGAGATATCTTCTAGTTTTTTTTCTAATTGATTAACCGTATTGATTACATCAAATTCTTGTCTAGAACAAGTAGGACATGCAATGAAATTAATTCCTCTAGATCGTATAGATAAAGTTTTTAGAATATCATACGCTACTTTTACTTCTTCAATTGGATTCGCTGCTAATGAAATACGTATTGTATCGCCAATACCCTTCAACAACAAGTAAGAAATACCAATAGAAGATTTTACTGTACCACTTCTTAATCCACCAGCTTCTGTTATTCCAATATGTAAAGGTTGTGTAATTTTTTGTGCTAGCTTTTCATAAGATTCAATAGCTAAAAAAACGTTAGATGCTTTAACACTAACTTTAAATTTATCAAAATTTAAACTATCAAAGTATTCAATATGTCTTATAGCTGATTCAACTAAAGCGTCTGGAGTAGGAGTTCTATATTTATTTAATATATCTTTTTCTAAAGATCCTGAATTTACACCTATTCGAATTGGTATGTTTTTATCCTTTGCAACATTGATAATTTCTGATATCCTTTTTTGATTCCCAATATTACCAGGATTAATTCTTAAACAATCTGCTCCATATTCCATGGCTTTTAAAGCTAATCTATAATCAAAATGTATATCTGCAATTAATGGAATATTTGTTTCTTTTCTAATTTTTTTAAATGATTCAACTGATTCTAAATTAGGTATAGAAACACGAACAATGTCAACTCCTACTTTTTTTAAATCTAAAATTTGTTTAATAGTTTCTAAAAAATTTTCAGTTTTAGTATTTGTCATTGATTGAACCGAAATGGGCGCATTATCTCCAATAGGAACTTTTCCAACATAAATGCGATTAGATTTTCTACGAGTAATAATTTTGCATGGTTTCATATGATTTTTTGATTTTTTTTATAATGAATATAATAGAAAATATATTTTTTTAAATAACAACAAATAACTTAAACGTTAAATAATAAAAGATTCATATCACCTAAAATATATGTAGATTCTTTCAATATACTTTTTTTAATATAAAAATATTATAATCTTTGAAAACGATTGATTATATTTCCAGTTAACTGACCACATGCAGCGTTTATATCCTGTCCTCTATTTTTTCGAATTATTGTCGTAAATCCTTTACTTCTTAAAATATTTGCAAAAATATTAATTCTATTTAAATTACTAGATAAAAAAGATGAACCTAAAAAGGGATTCCAAGGTATAAGATTAATTTTACTAGGTATATTATTCAATAAAAGACTTAATTCATGTGCATTTTTATTCGAATCATTAATTCCATTTAACATTACATATTCTATTGTTACACCACCATAATTTGCTTTTGAATATTTTAAATATTTTAATGTTGAACTTAGAATTGATTGAATATTATACTTTTTATTGATTGGCATAATTATATCACGGATAGAATCATTAGGAGCATGAAGCGAAATAGCTAAAGAAACATCAATCATATTTTTCATTTTTTTTAAAGCTGGTGCTATTCCAGAAGTAGATAAAGTAATACGACGTTTCGACAAAGAAAAACCATATTGATCTAATATTATTTTTATAGCAGAAACAACATTATTTAAATTTAATAATGGTTCACCCATTCCCATAAAAACTATATTACTAATATGATTATTAATATTTTTTTGTTTAAGAATTTTATTTGCTTGCCAAATTTGTGCAATAATTTCAGAGACTTTTAAATTTCTATTAAAACCTTGTTGTCCAGTAGCACAAAAACGACATTTTAGAGCGCAACCTATTTGTGAGGAAACACAAAGTGTAGAACGTTTTTTTTCTGGAATATATACCGTTTCAATTTTTTGATTATCAATAGATGTGATCCATTTTATAGTTCCATCTGAAGAAATTTTTTCTTCTATAAACTCAGATGCAAAAATATAAGATTTTTCATTTAATTTTTTTCTTGTTTTAATACTTATATTAAGCATTTTATTGACATCATTGCAATTATGTTTATAAATCCAATTCATGATTTGTTTTGAAGAAAAATTTTTTTCTCCTAAAGAATTAAGAAAAAAATATAAATTTTTAGGATTTAAATCTAATAAATTAATTTTATTATTTAAAGTTTTTGATGTATTTAAATTACTTTTCATGTATAAATTCCAAATAAATTTAATAAAAAGCATTTTACTGTTTATTGAATATAATTATTAAACTGAATAAGTCAATTTTTAATAATTTTATTACAAAAAATTTTTTAATGATTAAAATATTAAAGAGGTTTAAATTATGATATTATTTTAATAAAATTAAAAATATAGGAGAATTTAATGCATCCCATGTTAAATATTGCAATTCGTGCAGTACGTAAAGGAGGAAATATCATTATTCAAAACTATGATACACAAAAATTTATAAAAGAAGATACAGAAAAAAATAAATTATTTATAAAAAACATTATGTATAGAACCTATAACACTATTAGTGAAATTATTTATAAATCTTATCCTAGACATATTATTTTAAATAAAAATCACAATATTGTTTTTAAAAAAAATGAAAAAGCTACAATTTGGATTATTAATGAATTAGATGGTAAAAAAAACTTTATCAAAAATTTTCCACATTTTTGTATTTCTATTGCAGTTATCGTAAAAAATAAGACAGAAATTTCCGTAATATATGATCCTATAAGAAACGATTTATTTACAGCTGTAAAAGGACAAGGATCTCAACTAAATGGATATAGAACAAGATGCAGTAATATTAATAGTTTAAAATATACTACAGTTGCTGTCAATTTACCTGACTATTTAGCTAATCAATCATTTTCTTATTTCGAAATATATAAAAAATTAATTTTATGTGGAATTTCTTTTAGATCAACAGGTTCAACAGTTCTTGATTTAGCTTATGTTGCTGCTGGAAAAATAGATTGCTTATTTGATTTTAATCTAGATCCTAGTAACTTTATTGCAGGAAAATTACAAGTAAGAGAAGCGGGTTGCTTAATTAGTGATTTTACAGGAGGACATGAAAATAATAATTGTCATTCTGGTAATCTAACTAGCAGCCCAAAAGTTATTAGATTAATTACTGAAAAAATACGAAACTGCTATATTAAATCAATATAAATTTACTTTTTTTTATTAATAACAAGCCATTTATTATCAACAAATATAGCTAACCAATCTGTAAATTTTCCTTCTTTCTTAGAACCAATATAGTATTGTTTTGTTTTTCTATTAAAACACACTATAGTTTTATTTTCTTTGTTATCAGTTATAGGAGCACTGGCTAAATATCGTATTTTTTCTGGTAGTAAATTTTGAAATCTAGCAAGTTCTTCTACGAAAGGAGATCTAGTTTCACGAGATTTAGGAAAAGTATTGGCAGCAAAAAAAATACCAGATGTTCCTTCTCTTAAAACAAATGATGCATTCGATGTTGTACATAATAATTCCGGAAAAGGAATAGGTTCTAGTTTTGGATCTGATATTTCACCATTAGCTAAAACTTTTCTTGTATTTTTACAATCTTTTTTAATGCAGAGAAAAAATTTTCCAAATCTACTAGTTTTCAATATCATATCATTATAACATTTTTCACATTGAATTACCTCAGATAAATAAATAGGACTATTAAAAACTCCTTTTTCTAATGTATAACCAAAACAACTAGGATTATTAATACAAATATGTATTTTCATTTCATTATTAATAAAATAACTATCCATAGTCATTTTACATTCTTTACAACGATGAATTTTTTCTATTAATTGCTGTTTTTTGTTATTTTTAAATTCATTTAATGAAGTTAAATTTATAGTCTTTTTACAACGTTTTTTAGGATCAGCATCATATCCCGAACAACTTAAAAAAACACCAGTAATTGCATTTTTTATTCCCATTTTTTTATAACATATAGGACATTTAATTGATGTCATAACAATAGTATTTGGTTCCATACCTCCTTCTTCTGGTTTTTTTTTAGCTTGTTCTAATCTTTTAGAAAAATCTTTAAAGAAAGAATTAAGAACTTTCTTCCATTCAATTTTATTTTCAGCTATTTTATCAAGATTTTTTTCCATACGAGCAGTAAAATTATAGTCGAGTAGATTGCTAAAATTTTTTTTCAATCGAATGGTAATAATTTCACCCATTTTTTCTGCATATAATTGATTTTTTTTTATTTTTACATACCCCTTTTCTTGTATTTTCGATGTAATTGTAGAATAAGTAGAAGGTCTTCCAATACCCTTTTTTTCTAATTCACGAACTAAAGAAGCTTCATTAAAACGAGGTAAAGGTTTAGTAAATTTTTGTACAGATGTAGCTTTATTAAAAAATAATAAATTTCCTATTTTTAGCGAAGAAATTTCAGATACTATATTTTTTTCTTCTTTTAAAATTTTCATCCAACCTTTAAAAACTATTATTTTTTCAATTTTTTTTAATTTAAATTCATTTGCTATAATTACAACTGTACTAGATTGATATTTCATTGGTGACATTTGAGAAGCTACAAATCGACTCCAAATAAGTGTATATAATTTTTGAGCATCTAAATTTAAATTACTATTGTTTATATTGGTTGTTTTAATGTTAGATGGTCGGATAGCTTCATGGGCTTCTTGAGAATATTGTATATTGCAATAAGTATTAGGTTCTATAGGTATATATCTATCACCATAATGTTGTTTTATGTATGTTCTAACTGTTTTAACAGCATTCTCATTGATATAAGTGGAATCAGTACGAATATAAGTTATATAGCCTTCTTCATATAATTTTTGTGCTAAAAACATTGTTTTTTTTACACTAAAACCTAAATCAATACTACATGATTGTTGCAATGTAGAAGTTATAAAAGGAGCTGGTGGTTCTTTAAAAAATATTTTATCTTCACGATGTTTCACGGTAAAATTAGATTTTTTAATTATCTGTATATATAAATCTAATTCCTCTTTATTCATTGGACGAAATATTTTATTTTGATAATGAGTAACATCTAAAATAATACTTTTCTTTTCTTGAAAAAAAAGAGATATGCTTAATTTCCAGTATTCTTCTGGTACGAAATTTTTTATAACATGTTCACGTTCTGATATTATGCGAACTGCTACTGATTGAACTCGTCCTGCAGAGACACCTCTAGAAACTTTTTTCCATAATAAAGGTGATATCATATAGCCTACAATACGATCCATAAATCTACGTGTTTGCTGAGCATTTACTCGATACATATTTATATGACTTACATTGTTAAATGCTTTTTTTATAGCATTTTTTGTAATTTCATTAAATACTACACGTTTAAATTTAGAAGGATCTCCTCCAATAACCTCTTTTAAGTGCCAGGCTATAGCTTCTCCTTCTCGATCTAAATCCGTAGCTAAATATATATGATCTACTGTATCAGCAATATTTTTTAATTCAGAAACAATTTTTTCTTTACCAGGTAAAATATGATATTCAGCTTTCCAATTATTATAAGGATTGATTCCTATCTGATACATTAAGTCATCTTTTTCACTAGACTGTGAAATAGACTGTTTTGTTTTATATTTTTTATTAAATTTTCTAACAAGTAAATCTCGTACGTGTCCTATACTAGATTTAACTATATATTTACATCCTAAATATTGATTTATAGTTTTTGCTTTTGTTGGCGATTCAACAATAACAAGAGATTTTTGCATATTTTTATCCAGTAGAACATATTAAGTTATACTAACTTATTCAATTAAAAAATTATTTAAATAATCTTTATTTTATACATTAAAAATAATTTTTATAAAAAAATAATTTAAGTAAAACTTTACTAATACTATCTATTAGAGAAGAAGTAAAACGTTCTAATATTTTTTTACTATAAACATATTGAATATTTAATAAAGTATATTCTTCCATTTTAGACATTAAAAAATCATCACTTGTACTAATTTCATCTACTAATTTTTTTTCTAAAGCCATAGTTCCAAACCAATGTTCTCCATTAGAGACGCTTTCAACATCTAAACAAGGTCTCATTTTTTTAATAAAATTTTTAAAAAGATTATGTATTGTATTTAATTCTTCACAGAACTTTTTACGTGTTGAATCTGTATTATGACCTAACATTGTTAAAGTACGTTTGTAATCTCCAGCGGTATGGAGTTCAATATCTATATTACATTTTTTTAATAGTTTGTTAAAATTAGGTATTTGTCCTACTACACCAATAGAACCTATTATAGCAAATGGTGCTGAAACAATATAATCTGCAACACATGCCATCATGTAACCCCCACTAGCAGCTATTTTATCTACAGAAATGGTTAATCGTATTCCTCTTTCTCGTAATCTATTTAATTGAGAAGCTGCCAATCCATATCCATGAATAACACCTCCTGAACTTTCTAAACGCAATAAAACTTCGTCATTTTTTTTTGCAACTGAAAGTATAGCTGATATTTCTTCTCTGAGACCTACTACTTCATTTGCGTAAACACCACCATTAAAATCTAATACATATAATGTTTTCTTTTGATTTTTAAAACATCCTTTTTTATTATCTAATATTTGTTTTTTTTTCTGTTTATTTTTTTCTTTATTTTTTATTTTTTCTTTATTCATCCATTCCTTTTTTTCAAAGGTATTCATTTTTGCTAATAAAACATTGTTTTTTACATTTTTATAATCTTTTTCTAGTAAAGTGATTTTCAATTTATTTCTAGTATTTTTTTTTCTTTTTACTATTAATATAAAAAGCATAGTAGCACCTACACTCACAATAATAAAAGTAAGGATTTTGGCTAAAAATAATCCATACTCAATAAGTAGATTCATGAAGTTATCTCCTTTGAAATAAAAAAAATAATTTATATAATTATTTCTTATAAATTAATTGATGTAACGTTTTAATTGAAATAGAACTTAATTGTAAAAAATTTCCTAACTTTAAAGTTTTAGGTAAAATAATATTTCCGTATCGTATTCTAATTAATCGACTCACTTGACATTTCATTTTATTCCACATTAACCTAATTTCACGATTTCTGCCTTCACATATTACACCTTTAAACCATTTATTTTTTAGTAATTTTTTAGGTTGAATAGATTGAATTTCTTTGAATGAAGCATATCCATCTTTAATTCTAACTCCATTTTTTAAAATATTCATCGTATTTTTATTAATTTTTCCAAAAACACGAATATAATATTCTCGTTCTATTTGATTTCTAGGATGCATAAGTTCATTAGCTAGATCTCCATTATTTGTAAATAATAATAATCCGCTAGTATTAAGATCTAATCGTCCAATACTAATCCATCTTTGAAGATTTATAGAAGGTAATTTATCAAATACTGTTGGACGTTTTTTCGGATCATTTCGAGTGCAAATTTCTCCTTCAGGTTTATTGTAAATTAAGATTTTAGTATTAAATTCTTTTTTTTTAATCGTCATTGTTTTTTCATTAATTGTTATTTTATGAGAGTTTGTTTTATCTAAACGTTGTCCAATAAATGCTTTTTTACCATTAATTAATATACTTCCAGAGTAGATCATATTTTCAATTTTTCGACGAGAACCATGTCCGAGACCAGATAAAATTTTTTGTATTTTCTCGTTCATTTGTAAAGATCCTTAAAAATTTTAAAAATCAATTAAAAATTACATTTTGTTTTTTATTTTAAATATATCAACTGGTATTAAAGTTAATAATATTCCTATTAATAACGGAACAATAAACCATATTTCGCATGATACCATTGTATTTTTATAAATATAACTTTCTAAAACTCCAGAAATTACTGGAAAAATCAAAAAAACAGTAGAAGCGTAAAAAGCACTTACTTTTTGTTGCAAATAAAAATATGATAAAATCCCAAAAATTCCAGAAAAATCTCCTAAATAAAATACAGCTAAAATAGATTTATTAGAAAAATTAGTAATATGAGGCTCTTCTAAAAACCAAGAAGTAGCAGATAATAATATTCCAGATATTAATGATGGCAAAGCATTAAAAGTTATGACAGATACACTGCAACATTTTTTTTGACATTCTGCATAAATCATTGCATGACTAAATAACGCTGTAAGTAAAGCTAAAATAGCTTTCCATTGTATAAAACATTTTGATTCTAATTCTATAAGTAAAACAATTAATAATGTAATTAAAGAAATTATTAATCCAATTTTTTGAGTTAAAAGTAATCTTTTTTTTAAATAAAAAAAAGATATCACTAATACAGCAACTGGCATATTTGAAAATATAATAGAAGCTATAGAAGAACTAACGTAAATACCTCCATATAACATTAATGTAAATGGTATAGAAAAATAAAAAATTGCAATCACAAATTGAAACCATCTCTGACCAGGCGGAAATAAAAGAGGTGTTTTTGTATAATATGCAAGCATAATTAATATAGGAGAAGCTACTAAAAAACGTATTCCAGTAGCAAAAAAAGGGGGTATTGTTTCTGTTGCAATTTTCATTGCGATCCAGGTTGTTCCCCAAGTAATAGATACTAAAGAAAACAATAATAACACTATTAATTTATTCATTGTTAAAAGTCTCAAAAGTAAAGTTATAGTATATAATGTATTAAAATAGTATTTTCATATTATTTTTCATTTCATATATATTTTAAAAAAAATTTTATTAAAAGTTTTTGAAATTTAAATTGAATTGTTTATATCAATAGATTATTGTAAAAATTAAAAAAAAATAAATATCAAAATATTTTATATATAATAGAGAAAACAAAAAGGTAAATAATGCAAAATATTTTGAATAAAATTTATGACTCAAAATATTTAAATAAAAAAGAAAGTTATCAATTATTTAAATTAATTAGTTGTGGAAATATGACAGATATACAATTAGCATCTATATTAACAGCAATGAAAATACGAGGTGAATCAGAAGAAGAAATAATAGGAGCAATACGCGCATTTTCAGAAAATATAAAGTTTTTTCCAAGACCAGATTATGTTTTTGCCGATATAGTAGGAACAGGTGGAGATGTTAAAAATACTATTAATATCTCTACTGCAAGTGCCTTTGTTGCTTCTAGCTGTGGTTTGAAAATAATTAAACATTGCAATCAAGGTGTGTCTAGTAAATCAGGATCTTCTGATTTGTTAAAAAAATTTCATATCAATTTACATGCATCTCCAGAACAATCTCGAAAAACTCTAGATAAACTAAATATTTGTTTTTTATTTGCTCCTAAATATCATGATAGTTTTAAATATTCTAACAATGTTCGTAAAACTTTAAAAATTAGAACTATTTTTAATTTATTAGGACCTTTTCTCAATCCTGCAAGACCACTTCTTTCAGTAATTGGTGTATATAACAAAAATTTACTACATTCTTTAGTTAAAATTTTAAAAAGTTTAAAATATCAACGTGCTATAGTTTTACATGGTAATGATACTGATGAAGTAACATTACATGGTACTACATATGTTTCTGAATTATATAATGAAAAAATTTTATCATATGAATTACAACCAAAAGATTTTGGATTAAATATGCATCATAAAAAAATATTTATAGAAAAATCACCAGAAGAAAATTATCAAATAATTCGGGAAATTATGAGAGGAAAAGGTGATAGATTAAATGAAGAATTAATAGCAGTGAATGTAGCTATTTTATTAAAAATATTTGGTTATGAAGATTTAAAAGAAAATACTAAATTAGCATTAAATAAAATTCGGAGTGGAGATGTATATAAGCACATAATTGATATTTCTAATATGTTAAAAGAAGATGAATATGAAAGAGACAATACTTGAAAAAATTATAAAAGATAAAAAAGATTGGATTAAATTTAGAAAAAATAAACAACCATTTATTACTTTTAAAAATAATATTAATAAAGAAACACGTGATTTTTATAGTTCTTTAAAAGAAAAAAATCCTGTTTTTATATTAGAATGTAAAAAACAATCTCCTTCTTTAGGAGTTATTAGAAATAATTTTGATTTAATTCAAATTTCTAAGATCTATAAAAAATATGCTTCATCTATATCAGTTCTCACAGACGAAAAATATTTTGATGGAAAATTCGAATTTATACCTGTAGTACGAAAACATACATCACAACCAATTTTATGCAAAGATTTCTTTATTGATCCATATCAAATATATTTAGCAAGATACTATAAAGCAGACGCAATTTTATTAATGTTATCTGTTTTAAATGATTCGCAATACGAAACATTATCTAAAATTGCGAAAAAACTAAACATGGGAGTATTAACTGAAATAAATAATATTGTAGAATTAAAAAGAGCTATTCAATTAAACGCTGATATTGTTGGAATTAATAATCGTAATTTACATGATTTATCAATTGATTTAAATCGTACCCGAAAATTATCTTCTTTGCTTCCTAAAAACATGACAATTATTAGTGAATCTGGTATAAAAAAATACAGTCAAGTTAGAGAATTAAGTAAATTTGTAAATGGATTTTTGATTGGATCACACTTAATGTCTAAAGAAAATTTAGATATAAGTATACGGTCTTTGATTTTTGGTAAAAACAAAGTTTGTGGATTGACTAGAAGTTATGATGCAGAAATTATCGGAAAAGAAGGTGCTGTTTATGGAGGATTAATTTTTGTAAAGAATTCTCTTAGAAATATTAATGAAAAAATATCAAAAAAAATAGTTATAAACAATCTATTAAGATATGTAGGTGTTTTCCAAAACGAAGATATTAATATCATTGTAAATATTGCTGAAACACTTTCTTTATATGCAATTCAATTACATGGAAAAGAAAATTTAATATATATAAATACACTTAGAAAAATACTTCCTAAAAATATTGCAATTTGGAAAGCATTTTCTATTAATTCAAAAGAACTACCTGATTTAAACTGGAAAAATGTAAATATGTATATATTTGATTCTTATTGTGGAGGAAGTAATGTATCTTTTGATTGGTCTATATTAAAAAACCATTATTTTGAAAATGTACTTTTAGCTGGAGGAATTAATCCTGATAATTGTGTTAAAGCATCAGAATTACGTTTTTCAGGATTGGATTTAAACTCTGGTGTAGAAATTTCTCCTGGTATAAAAGATCATAAAAAAATAAAATCAGTTTTTCAAAAATTAAGATATTATTAACAATTTTCAATAAAAAAATAGGAAATTATTTTATGACTTTACTAAATCCTTATTTTGGTGAATTTGGTGGAATGTATGTTCCTCAAATATTAATGCCAGCTTTATTAGAATTAGAAAAAAATTTTTTTGATTCTCAAAAAGACATTAATTTTCATAAAACATTATTTAATTTACTAAAAAATTATGCAGGTAGACCTACACCATTAACTTTATGTAATAATTTAACTAAAAATACAAAAACTCGTATTTATCTTAAAAGAGAAGATTTATTACATGGTGGTGCTCATAAAACTAATCAAGTATTAGGACAAGCTATGTTAGCAATAAAAATGAAAAAAAAAGAAATTATTGCTGAAACTGGTGCAGGTCAACATGGTGTAGCTACTGCAATTGTTTGTGCATTATTAAATTTAAAATGTAGAATTTATATGGGAATCAAGGATGTTAAAAGACAACATCCAAATGTTTTTCGCATGAAATTAATGGGTGCAGAAGTTATATCAGTAAAAAACGGATCAGGAACTTTGAAAGATGCTTGCAATGAAGCACTACGTGATTGGTCCTATAGTTATAAAAATTCTCATTACATGATTGGAACTGCGGCAGGACCCCATCCTTATCCTATCATTGTTCGAGAATTTCAAAAAATCATTGGAGAAGAAACTAAAAAACAAATTTTAGAACAAGAAAATAGATTACCAGATTCAATTATTGCTTGTGTTGGAGGTGGTTCTAATGCCATCGGTATTTTTTCAGAATTTATTGATGAAAAAAAAGTTAACCTAATAGGAGTTGAACCAGGTGGTAAAGGTATAAATACAGGAAAACATGGAGCTCCTTTACAACATGGTAGAACTGGTATTTTTTTTGGAATGAAATCTCATTTAATGCAAAATAATGAAGGTCAAATTCAAGAATCTTGGTCAATTTCAGCCGGATTAGATTTTCCATCTGTTGGTCCAGAACATGCTTGGTTGAATAGTATTAATCGTGCTAAATATGTATCTATTACAGATAAAGAAGCACTTGATGCATTTCAAATATTATGTAAAAAAGAAGGTATAATACCTGCTTTAGAGTCTTCTCATGCATTAGCATACGCATTAAAGTTAATGAATATGTATCCAAAAAAAGAACAAATTTTTATTGTTAATCTTTCTGGACGAGGAGATAAAGATATTTTTACAGTTTATGATATTTTAAATAAAAAGGAAAAAAAATAGTGAACCGATATCAAAAAGTTTTTGATCAATTATATAAAACAAAAGAAGGATGTTTTGTTCCATTTATAGTGTTAGGTGATCCCTATTTAGAACAATCAATAAAAATAATTGAGGTTTTAATAAAAAATGGAGCAAACGCTTTAGAAATAGGAATACCATTTTCAGATCCATTAGCTGATGGGCCTACTATTCAAAAAGCAAACTTACGAGCACTATCTAATAAAAATAACTTTTTTCAATATTTTAAAACATTAAAAAATATACGAAAAAATAATATATATATACCTATTGGTATTTTAATATATGCCAATCTTATATATAATCAAGGTATTGATAATTTTTATGCTCAATGCCATAATTCTGGTGTAGATTCAGTATTAATAGCAGATGTTCCTATCGAAGAATCAAAAATTTTTTATGAAACTGCAAATAAATATCAAATTAATTCTATCTTTATATGCCCACCTGAAGCAGACAATAATTTATTATATAAAATTTCCTTATATGCACAAGGATATATTTATGTATTATCTCGATCTGGAGTAACTGGAATTGAAAACAAAAATTTATTAATATCTAAAGATTTCATAAAAAGAATAAAAAAATATAATTCTATACCTTTATTACAAGGTTTTGGTATTTCTAATATTTTTCAAATAAAAGAAGCTATGTCATCAGGATTATCTGGTGTAATATGTGGTTCTGCAATAATAAATATTATTGAGAAATACTTAAATGAAGAAGATATAATGCTTCTTAAAATAAGAAATATGGTTAAAAAATTAAAAATTGCTACTAAAATAGAATAGATATTTTTTATATAAAAAATATTTTTCTCCAAAATAATATGTATAATCTTTAGGATATAATATTTATAAGGAATATACATATGATTATTACAGCTAGTGAAATACGTAATGATACATATCATTTTTTTTCTAAACAAATAGGAAAAATTTTTTTAATATCTATTTTTGTTACATTTGTTAGCATATTAACCGATATGTTTGTTAAACCAGACATGAATGTTGTTTCTATCATAGAAAACAATCAACTTATTCATGTGCATTCATTTCTAGATTTAATTAATAAAATGAATTTAGAAGAAAAAAACCAACTATTGAAATATTCTATTTTTAAAATTGTTGAATTATTATTAAGCAAAACATTATTATTAGGAAGTATGATTGTTTTAATTTCTAATTTATCCAATAATAAAAAAGAATCAATTATATCTTCAGCATTTTCTTTATTTACATCCTTTCCTAATTTATTTTTATTAAATTTTCTTGTAACTTTTCTTGTTCAATTAGCTTTTATGTTTTTTATTATTCTAGGTATATTGTTATCAATATTGTTATCTTTAGCACCAATAATTTTTTCTTTTAAACAACATAATTTAATAGAATCTATTCGTTTTAGTATGCGTGTTTCTTGGAAACATATAAAAATAATAGGATCAGGTGTTTTATTTTGGATGTTTAGCAAGTTTATTATCACAACAATGCTCTCTAGTATTGATTTTCTTAATAGGAATCTTATTTTTTTAATATTACATATGAGTATAAATGTATTATATTCGCTTTTAATTATATATTTATTTCGATTTTATATGATTTTTTTACGTTCTCAAAATTCAAATGTTATTTAGGTTTAAATTATGAAACAAATATTAAATATTATACCAATGATTGTCTTTTTTATTTTTTATAATCTTTATGATATTTTTATAGCTTCCGGATCTTTAATTGTTATGTCTGGAACGATATGTCTGTTTTATTGGATTTTTTATAACGAAATAGATAAAATTAATCTATTTAGTTTTTTTATGATTACTTTTTTTGGTTTACTTACAATATTTTTTCATAATAGTCAATTTATTAAATGGAAAATTACAATAATTTATATTGTTTTTTCTATGATTTTATTAATTAGTCAATTTTTTACAAATAAACCAATAATACAAAGATTTTTAGAAAGAGATATAAATATATCTAGTGTCTATTGGCGTAAAATTAATTTAATATGGTCTTTATTTTTTTTATTTTGTAGTATTTTAAATATTTATATAGCATTTTGGTTTTCAGAACAAACTTGGGTTATTTTTAAAGTTTTTGGATTTACATTTTTAACATTCATTTTAGTTTTAATAACTGGTGTTTATATAAATTATAAAATATTAAAAGAAAAATAATTTTATTATAATAGAGTGAATATTTTAGTAATGTCAGAAAAAAAAATCTTACCAAAGGGAATAATAGTGTTAAAAACACTTGCAATGCCTAAAAATACCAATGCTAATGGTGATATATTTGGTGGTTGGATCATGTCTCAAATGGATATGGGTGGAGCAATATTGGCAAAAGAAATTTCAGGAAGAAAAGTTGTTACTGTAAAAGTTAATAATATTACTTTTTTAAAATCTGTATCAGTAGGAGATATTGTAATTTGTTATGCAAAATGTATTAAAGTTGGAAAAAGCTCTATGAAAATTGATGTAGAAACGTGGATTAAAAAAATTTATTCAAAACCATTAGGGCAATATTATTGCGCCGTAGAATCTCAATTTATTTATGTTGCAATTGATAAGTCAGGAAGACCATGTGAATTATTGCCAATGAGTATCATTTAACTAAAACATATACTAAAAAAATTAAAATACGTTGTTATGTATTGATTATTTAAAATGATTAAAAACTAAATACATATTTTAAAAAAATATATTTGCATTGGTTTTAAATATTTATTGCAAAAATATATCTATAAAAGTTTACCACTACTTAAGTATATTAAATAAAAATCATTATATATAATTTATTTAAAATAAATAATTGAATTTAAAATAAAAACTTTTTTTAACAAGTATAAATAGGCCTTTCAATGGATGAATATTTTTTTTTTAATACAATATTTGATATTTCTAATATATTGGTTATTAATTGCAAATATTACTTTTCGTGTTTTAATTAAAAAAAGACGTAGTATACCTTCTTCTATGTCTTGGTTGTTAACTGTCTATATTATTCCGTTTATTGGAATTTCTGTTTGGTTTTTTTTTGGTGAACTATATTTAGGGAAAAGACAAAAAAAAATAGCAAATAGAATTTGGTCTGTTTCTAATAAATGGTTAAATGAATTAAAATCTTGCACATATATTTTTCAATTAAAAAATAGTGAGGTAGCTACTTCTTTATTTCAATTATGTAAACATAGGCAAGGAATTTATGGAATCAAAAGCAATAAATTAAAACTGTTAACTAATACTAATAAAACTATAGAAACTTTAATACGCGATATTTCATTGGCACGTAAAAATATTGAAATGGTGTTTTATATTTGGAAACCCGGTGGAATAGCAGATGACGTAGCAAGAGCTTTAATTGAATCTGCAAAACGGGGAATACATTGTAGATTAATGCTAGATTCTGCTGGAAGTATAGCTTTTTTTAGAAGCCCATGGGTTGACATTATGAGGAAATCTGGAATTCAAGTAGTGGAATCTTTAAAAGTTAGTTTATTAAAAATTTTTCTAAGACGATTAGATGTCAGACAACATAGAAAAATTATATTAATCGATAATTATATTGTTTATTCAGGTAGCATGAATCTTGTTGATCCTTGTTTATTTAAAAAATCTTCTGGAATTGGTCAATGGATTGACTTGATGACTAGAATAGAAGGACCTATAGCTGCAATAATAGGAATTATTTATTCTTGTGACTGGGAAATCGAAACTGGTTTAAAAATTTTACCTCAATTACCAAATAAAACAATATTAAAAAGTGAGTCTAATAAAAATTCTAGTATACAAGTTATTGCTTCAGGACCAGGATTTCCTGAAAATATGATTCATCAAGCCTTACTAACTGCCATTTATTCGGCTAAGAATGAATTGATTATAACTACACCTTATCTAGTACCTAGTGAAGATTTACTATATGCAATTTGCACTGCTGCTCAACGAGGTGTTAAAGTTAGTATTATTATACCTTTATATCATGATTCCATTTTAGTAAAATGGGCAAGTAGAGTTTTTTTTACTGAATTACTAGAAGCAGGTGTAAAAATTTATCAATTTAAAGAAGGTTTACTACATAGTAAAAGTATTTTAGTAGATCAACAATTGAGTTTAATTGGTACTGTTAATTTAGACATGAGAAGTCTTTGGCTAAATTTCGAAATTACATTGGTAATTGACGATAGTCATTTTGGAAAAAATTTATTTTTTATACAAAAGCAATATATTTCTGATTCTGTTTTATTAGATAAAAAAGTTTGGTCTATGAGAGCATATTGGACTAGAATATTAGAAAATATATTTTATTTTTTAAGTCCTTTATTATAATTAATTTAAAAAAAGTTTAAATCATTTTAAAAAAAACTTTATTTTTTTATACGAGTAATACTTGTATAAAAAATATTAATATTTTTTATTATGAATTAAACTTCATAATTTTTTTAAAATTTATATAAAAAATTTATTCATATAATAAATGACCCATTTTTTTAGCTTTAGTTTTTAAATAAAAAGAATTTTTAGGATTAGTTTCTGATATAATAGGGATACGTTCTACGATGTTTATTCCAGCTTTACTAAGCATTTGTACTTTGAATGGATTATTTGTTAATAATCGTATTTTTTTAATTTTTAATATTTTAAATATATCAGCACATAATGAAAAATCTCTTTCATCTGCAGAAAAACCTAATTTTTCATTTGCTTCTACAGTATCAAATCCTTGATCTTGCAAAGCATATGCTTTTATTTTATTCAATAAACCAATGTTTCTTCCTTCTTGACGATGATAAATTAACACACCATTTCCCGCTTTAGAAATGATTTTCATAGCCATTTCTAATTGAATACCACAATCACATCTTAAACTAAAAAGTGCATCACCTGTAAGACATTCTGAATGTATTCTAGAGAGAATTGGGGTGTTTTTTTTAATATTTCCATACACAAGAGCAATATGATTTTTTCCATTGTCCTTTTCTTCAAAACCAAAAATAAAAAAATTACCCCAAGGAGTAGGTAATATAGCTTTTTCTGTTTTTATTAATTGCATAAAACTTCCTAATTGAAAATTATAGATTTATTTTATTGCATAGATTTTATTATTAAATCCAATTTTTTAATTGGATTTTTTGATTTTGTAATAGAACGTCCTACTACTATATAATCTATTTTATACTTTTTAGCTTCTTTAGGAGTAATAATGTTATTTTGATCATATAATAAATCTTTAGAACATCTAATTCCTGGTGTAATAATTTTATATTGATTTCCAAATAAAAATTTAATTTTTTTTGCTTCTCTTCCTGGACAAACAACACCATCTAAACCACAATCATTAGATAATTTTGATAATGTTAAAATATATTCTGTTAATGAACTTTTTACTCCAATTTCTTGTAATTCCTCTTCTCTTAAACTCGTTAATGCTGTAATAGCTATTAATAAAGGTGCTTTTTTAAAAGATTTTAAAGCGTTTTTTGCAGAAGTTAACATTTTTTTTCCTCCTGCTGCATGAACACTTAACATCCATATTCCTAAATCTGCAGCAGCTTTTGTAGCATTAAAAACAGTATTAGGAATATCATGGAATTTTAAATCAAGAAATATGTTGAATCCCAGTTGATGTAATTCTTTTATAAATTTAGAACCTAAAATTGTAAACATTTCTTTACCAATTTTTAAATAAAAAATAGATGGATTTAAAAGATCAATTAGCTTCATAGCAGATTTTTTATCAGAAAAATCTAATGCAATGATAATTTTAGGAATATTGAAAGAAATAGGATTTAACACTATATAACCTCTAATATAAATAATATACAACAATAAAAAATATTGTTTTTCTATAAATTTTTATCCATAACTTGTTAGGTATACGATGTATAAAAATATTTATAAAAATTCATCTTAAAATAACATCAATTTGATTTCTTAAAAGATAAAAAAGATTGAAAACTAGCATGATATGATGAACGAACAAAGGGACCACAAAAAGCATTAGAGAAACCAATAGATAAAGCTTCTTTTCTTATCCTTTTAAATTCGTTAGGTGGTATATAACGTTGTACTGGAAAATGATGAATACTAGGCTGAAGATATTGCCCCACTGTAAGTAAAGTTACTCCACTTGAATAAAGATCTTGCATTACTTGAATGATTTCTTTTTCTGTTTCACCAAGTCCTAACATTAAACCTGATTTTGTAGGAATATTAACATATTTTTTCTTAAATGATTCCAATAAAGTTAATGATTTTTTATAATTTGCACCAGGACGAATAATTTTATACATCCTAGGAATGCTTTCTATGTTATGATTAAAAACATCAGGTAATGATTGATTAAATATTTTTAGAACTAAATCTACTCTTCCTCGAAAATCAGGAACTAATATTTCTATTTTTACTTGATTTTTATTTCTAATAGATTGAATACAATTAACAAAATGTTGAGCTCCTCCATCATATAAATCATCTCGTACTACTGATGTAATTACTACATAATTAATATTCATATCAAATATAGCATTAGATAATTTTTCAGGTTCTTTAGTGTTCACAGGATTTGGTATACCATGAGAAACTGCGCAAAATGGACAATTTCTTGTACATATTGGTCCTAGTATCATAAATGTTGCAGTTCCTTTATTAAAACATTCAGATAAATTAGGACAATGTGCTTCTTCACAAACAGAATATAAATTATTTTTACGTAAAGCACTCTTTATTTTGTGTATACGAGATGTATTAATAGGTGTCTTAATTTTTATCCAATCAGGTTTTTTTAATTTTATTTGTAAATTACACACTTTTTTAGTTGGAATTATATTTAATTTTTTTGATATATTATTTTTTAATAAAATATCTTTATTCATCTTCATGGAATTCATTTTCTCAACTACGGGCATTAAAATATACATTATATAATAATGTAAAAATTTTTTCTAAAAAATTATATTTAATATTGTTAATATTTTTTAAAAAAAATTGATTTATAACTATTTTTTTACCATCATGACACAAAAAAAATTAGATAGTATTTTAACTAAAATATTTCTTAAATGTTCTAAAGTAATATCTTTTTTAAATTCTTTTATTTGTGTCATTCTTATATTTATATCTCCACAAGGACAAATATAACTAAAAGGTGTCAAATCCATATTAACATTAATAGCTAAACCATGAAGAGTTAAATATTTTTTTACTCTTAAACCTAAAGAGCATATTTTTTTTTTATGTATATACACTCCTGGTGATTTTATTTTTGTATATGCTTTTTTTATAGAAAGCTCATTCAAAGTAGTTATTATGGTTTTTTCCATGATATCTATTAGTTGACGAATATTTAATTTTCGACGTTTGAGATCAATTAAAAAATATAATATCTGCTGTCCAGGTCCATGATATGTAATTTGACCACCTCTATTTACATTCACTATAGGTATATTTTTTATATATTTTAAATTTGGTTTTTGATTCAATTGTCCCTGGGTGAATATTGGATAATGTTCTACAAACCATATTTCATCTAATGTATAAAAATTACGAGATATTGTAAAATTATTCATTTTTTCAAACGTATTTGACCAATGTTCAATTCCTAAATCCCGAAAAAAAATAATTTTATTTTGTACAATCTGATTCATAAATTTTATATAAAAAATTATTAATTTAATAATCCAGGAAAAACAGTACTAATTCCGATAGTAATAAATTCTATTCCAAGAGACATTAATAATAATCCCATCATACGAGTGACAATATTAATTCCTGTTTTTCCTAAAATGTTTACTACACAAGGAGCAACTTGAAAACATAACCAACATATAAATGAAAATAAAAGAATAACTAAACTACATCCTAATAAGTTCATCCAAGTAGAATAATAAGTACTCCATACAATGGTTGAACTTATTGCACCAGGTCCTGCAATTAAAGGCATTGCTAAAGGAACGACGCTTATATTGTCTGATGTTTGATTTTCTTTTTTTTCTTTTACTTTTTTTATTTTGTTTATAAATTCTCCACTAATCATTGAAAAAGCTATACTAATAATAAGAACTCCTCCAGCAATACGAAAAGAACTAATAGATATACCAAATGCACTTAAAATGTTACTACCAAAAAATAGTGACATAATTAATATTAATGATGCTGAAAAGTTAGCTATTAAATTTGTTTTTTTTCTTTCTAAAGTAGATTGACCATGAGTCATAGTAGTAAAAATAGGAATCATTCCAATGGGGTTGACTAAAGCGCACAATCCTATAAAAAATTTTATATATATAGATAGATCAAAAATTGAAATATTCATATATTATATTTCTCCTAATATATGTTGAATTTTTATAATTTCTTTAAAAACATTTTATGTTATTTAAAACATTTTTATACGTATATAATACTTTATTATTAAAGTTAATCTTCAGGTTTAGCAATAATACTACGAGTTTCCAATCGAATTTCCGATAAGGTAACATAAATGAAATCAGATACTTTATAATACATAATACCATTAATAAAAACTTTCCCCATTTCTTGATCAAACGTTAATTCTTCTCTGATTTTATGTAAAAATACGCCAGGAATAAAAACATTAGCACCATTCTCTATCAAACGAGCTCTTATTCCATTTCTTACGATATCAATTATTTCTGCTTTAAATTTTTTATTTCTTTGTTCTTTTTTTTGTAAAAATATAGTATAAAGCCAATCTGAAATCTCTCTTTCAGCAATTCTATTTCTTCTTCTTTGCTCACTGATTTTTAATTTAATTTCTTCGCTAGGTTTAATTGATTTTTCTTTATTAATAATAGATTTTAATAAACGATGATTAATCATATCACTATATTTTCGAATAGGAGAAGTCCAAGTTGCATATTCTGAAAAACCAAGAGCAAAATGAGGTGCAGGAACAGTACTAAAATCACCAAAAGATTGAAAACGACGAATTCTACTATCAATGTAGTTATTAGATAAAACATTTAGAACACGTCTAAGTTTACAAAAACCTTTTAAGGTAATAATTTCTTGAACAGTGAAATTTAAATTATAATTCTTTAAGAAAGCTACTACATTTTCGGCATTGGAATAATCAAATCCAGAATGTATATTATATATCCCAAATCCAAGATTTTTAGATAAAAAATTAGCTGCAGATATATTTGCAACTATCATAGCTTCTTCAACGATTTTATGAGCAATACGTCTTTTTTCAGCAAAAATGTCTACAATTTTTCCGTTTTCAGAAAAATGAAATCGGTATTCTAGATTATCTTTAAATAATACAGCATTTTTTAAACGCCATTGTATACGTAATAAACATAAACGATGTAAATATAATATTTGATTTTCTATAGTTTTATTAGGAGGTTTCCATATACCGGATTTTTCAATCCAATCTGAAACATGTTCATAAGATAATTTTGCTTTAGATTTTATCCATGCTAAGAAAAATTTAGTTGTATTGGATATGTTTCCATCCTTTAAAATATTAATATGACATGCTAGTACTGGACGACGTACATTTGGATTCAAAGAACATATATCTTCTGATAAAACTCTAGGCAACATAGGAATATTAAATCCAGGTAAATAATTAGTAAAACTTCTTTGATATGCAATAAGATCTAGTTTACTATCATTTTTTATATAAGCAGTCGGATCAGCAATTGCTACAATTAGAGAAAATCCTTCATCGGAAGTTTGATTAATAAAAAGAGCATCATCAATATCTTTTGTATGACTGTTATCTATAGTAATAAAATCTAAATTAGTTAAATCTTGTCTATAGTAATTTTCTTTTAATATAAAATCATCTTTATTTGCTAATGGTTCTTTTCTAGCAAGATTATGACGTGCTAAAGTAACCCACCATGGTGTTAAAGGATCATCTTTTTTTATAATTTTTTCAATTAATTCAGCATAAAAAAAGTTATTTCCATTAAGTTTATGTTTTGTTAATCTTGCTACAACCCAATCACCATTTTGCAGGGTATTTATATAATTTGTATCATTTTGACATATTATAAGATCTTTTAACATTGGATAATCAGGTATAATAAATAATTTATGATCTCTTTTTTCTATTTTTCCTACAAACTTATTTAAAAAAGGTTCAATTAATTTTTCAGGCTCAATTATTTCTCTATCTTTTTCTATTTTTAATAATGCGATTATTTTATCTCCATGCATGACTTTTTTCATGTTTTTAGGAGGTATAAAATAACTTTTTTGAGCATCAATTTCTAAAAATCCAAATCCTCTTTCAGTACTTTTTACTATGCCTTCAACACGTGGTGTTTTAGCATGTAGATTTTTCTTCAACTGTGCAAGTAATGGATGGTTTTGGAACATAATGATAAAACCTAATTGTCATAGTAAAAAATCAATAATTTTATAAGCTTAACAATTTATTTAAATATGTAGCTTTTTTATAAAACAGCATAAATATTGTTTGAAAAAAACTTATCAAAACATTTAATTTTTAATTTTTGTTTAAAGAAATTTATTTTGTATTTTAAATAAAATTAATTTTTAATTAAAAAAATATGATATATTTATCTTATAGAACTAACATTAAAACCATTATCAACATAAATAACTGAACCAGTAATTCCAATAGATAAGTTAGATAACAAAAAAGATGCAACATTACCTATATTTTCTCCAGTGATAGAATTTTTTATCAATGCAGATGAACGATGATGTTTTTGTATTTTATTAAAATTTTTAATACTATATGAAGAAATAGTTTTAATTGGACCAGGTGAAATTGCATTAACTCGAATATTATGTTTACCTAATGTATAAGCCATATATCGAACATTTGCTTCTAAAGAAGCTTTTGCTAATCCCATAACATTGTAATTAGGTACAACACGTTTCGAACCTAAATAAGATAATGTTAATAAAGAAGAATGATTATTTAACATTTTTCTACATTCTTTGACTAATCCTAAAAAACTATAGCAACTAATTTCATGAGAAATATTGAATCCGTCTCTAGTAATATTATCGATAAAATCTCCATCAAAAAATTTTTTAGGGCAATAAGCAACAGAATGTACTAATCCATCAAATTTTTTCCATATTTTTGATAAATTCAAACACATATTCTTTATATTTACATCATTACTGAAATCACATGATAGTACAATATTAGATTTAAATGATTCTGCTAATTTTTTTACTCTACTAGTAATTTTTTCATTTTGACATACAAAAGCTAATCTTGCTTTTTGACTATACATAGATTTTGCTATATCAAAAGCAATTGATTTTTTATTAAATATTCCAGTTATTAAAATTTTTTTGTTCTTTAACAATTCCATTTTTAAATCTCGACAAAAGATATTATGTTATATTATTTCTAATTTAATAGATTTTTTTATTATAAAATATCTCTGTAAAAGTTTTAAAGTAAATTATAAATCATTATAACTTTTGTTAAGTAATGAGAGGCCTGTTTTGCTGGATGTTTTTTTTTACATATTCAGAAAAAGTTTTTGTCGTCATAGTATTTATTATAGATATTGCTTCCTGTCTATTTTTAGAAAATATTTTAAGCAAAGCACTTACGCCATTAACATATGATACAATCATAGCATATTTCATTACATCTTTGTTTCTTATACCAAACAGTTTTTTTTGCAATAAACGAATATAAGCAGTGCCCATATCAATATTTATTTTTGGATTATATAATTCTTGAATAGATGGCTGACCTTTTTTACCATTTAAACGATATATTTCAACACCCGCAGAAGATGGTTTTATTTGCATTAATCCAATTGCATTAGAATTACTTTTAGCATAAGGATTACCAGAAGATTCAGCATAAATAATAGATTTAATTAATTTATTTTCAATATTATATTTGCGTGCGGAATCGTTTATAAAATTATTCCAATAATGTATACTCTTTTCTATAATATGTTTATTTAAAACATAATGTATTTTAGAGTATCTTTCAATATTAACAAAACTATATCCAGTTAAAAAAATCATGGAAATAATTAATATTATCGATGTCATAAGAAATATTTCCTGCATATTTTTTATTAAATTGCTTAAAATTTTTTAAAATTATTTTAACATAAAAAAATGATTTATTTTAATTCATTAACTATCTCACTGGCTTTTCCAATATAATTATAAGGTGTTATTTCTTTTAATCGATTTTTTTCTTCTTCTGGTATGTCTAAGTTAGAAATAAATTTATGTATAATATATCTATTTATTTTTTTTCCACGTGTTAGTTCTTTTAATTTTTCATATGCGTTTGTAATTCCATAACGACGCATAACAGTTTGTATAGGTTCAGATAAAATAGACCAATTTTCATTTAAATTTTTTAACATTTGTGATTTATTAATTTCTAATTTGTTAATTCCTAATAAAACAGAATTATATGCAATGATAGAATAAGCTATGGCTACACCTAAATTACGTAGTACTGTAGAATCACTTAGATCACGTTGCCATCGAGAAATAGGTAGTTTATTTATCATATGATTCATTAAAGCATTTGATAAACCTAGATTTCCCTCAGAGTTTTCAAAATCAATTGGATTAATTTTATGTGGCATAATTGAAGATCCTATTTCATGTTCTACTGATTTTTGTTTAAAATAGTTAAGAGAAATATATCCCCAAATATCACGATTAAAATTAATTAGTATTGTATTAAATAATGATATATAACTAAAAAATTCTGCAATATAATCATGAGGTTCGATTTGTGTAGTATATGGATTCCAAGAAATTCCTAATGAAGTTACAAAATTTTTGCTAATTTCATGCCAATTAACTTCAGGATATGCAGCTAAATGTGCATTATAATTACCAGTTGTTCCATTCATTTTTCCTAATATTTTTATATTTTTAATTTTTGCGTAACAACTTTTCATGCGATAATAAAAATTAGCAATTTCTTTTCCCATAGTTGATGGAGTAGCTGGTTGTCCATGAGTTAAAGATAATAAAGCAATGTTTTTATATTTAAAAACCATTTTTTTTAAAATTGTAATTATTTTAAACCATAAAGGTAAAATTATTGTATCACGAGCATCTTTTAACATTAATCCATAAGCTATATTGTTAATATCTTCTGAAGTACAACCAAAATGTATAAACTCTAAAATTGATGAAAAATTCTTTAATTTAGAAACTTTTTCTTTTAAAAAATATTCTAATGCTTTAATATCATGATTCGTTTTTTTTTCTATACTTTTAACATAAACTGCATCTTTTTCATCAAAGTCATTGATGATATTATCAAGTAAAAACACTTCTTTATAATTAATATTATTGATTTTTAGGATTTCAGACATACTTATTATTTTTTTAAACCACTGAACTTCTACATTAAGTCGATATCTTAAAAAACCAAATTCGCTAAATATACTTCTCAGTATACAAGTAAAATGATTATATCTACCATCAATAGGTGATACAGCTGTCAATGGAGTTAACTTCATATCTTAAGCATCCTAAAATTTTTTTAAAAGTTGAAATTATATTTTTTTAAGTACATAACATTTTTTTTGCTTTTTTAATAATATCATATCTAAAAAATATTAACTTAAGTTCATTACCACCAAATTGTTTCCATAATACTATAGAACGAATACCAGCTAATAATAAACATCGAATTTTTTTTTGTATTTCAAGGTTCTGTAGAAATATTCTTATTCCCTTTATAGAAATTCTAGAACCTAGAGAGCTAATAATTTCAACATATATATTAGCTAATTCGTTTACTAAAACATTAATATCATAATTAATACTATATTTTTCTAATGTAGTAGATAATTTTTTTTTTAATGAATATTTATTAATATTATTAAGTTGTAATTTTTTTTCAAGAATTATCATGCCAAAAATATATTTCATAAATTCAATGTATGAATAAGAAAAATTAGAAAAACCTAGAATAGATATTAAAGTTTGTAATCCTATAATAAGATTTTTTTTATTATTGCCATATATTGAAATAACAGAAGTTGGATTTGTTTGTAAAATACTTTCTAAACATATTTTAAATGAATGATTATCACATTTTCCTGAATAAGCTAAACTTTGTACTAAATATACTGATTGACATATACCTGCAAGTGATAATGTAATTGAATTAATTTTTTTAATCACAATTATCTCCTACTTTAAAATTATAATAATGGCAATCTAGACTTTATAATTCCACCGCCTATACATACATCTGATAGATATAATACTACTGATTGTCCAGGTGTTACTGCTGCAACTGGAAATTCAAATAAAATTTTTATATTATTTTGATTTATATATTGAATATTGCAATTGATATTTTTTTGACGATATCTTGTTTTTACCATGCATAAAAATGGAAAAGAAAAATCTATATCGTTTATCCAATGAATGTCTTTGGCAATTAAACCTATAGACATTAGATGTTTATTATAAGAACCTTGAGCAACAATTAATATATTTTTTTTTATATTTTTATCTACAACATACCATGGTATATTATACTCTCCTTTTATTCCACCAATTCCTAGTCCCTTTCTTTGACCTAAAGTATAATAAAAAGCACCATAATGTTTTCCAATTTTTTTTCCATCAATTGTAATTATATCACCTTGTTTTTCAGAAATATATTGATTAAGAAAATTTTTTAATTTTTTAGCTCCTATAAAACAAATACCTGTAGAATCTTTTTTTTCAGCTACTGTCAAATTTAGTTTTTTAGCAATATCTCTAACTTTATTTTTATTTAAAGATCCAATCGGAAATAAAATTTTTTTAAGTTGAGAATTATTTAAAGTATATAAAAAATAAGTTTGATCTTTATTAAGATCTACACCTTTTAAAAGAACATGTTTTCCAGACATTTTCTTTATACGTGCGTAATGACCTGTTGCGATATAATCTGCCTTAAGATTCGTAATAGAATATTTTAAAAAAAGATTAAATTTAATTTCTTTATTACATAATACGTCAGGATTAGGTGTTTTACCGTTTTTATATTCATTCAAGAAATGTTTGAAAACATTGTCCCAAAATTCTAGAGAAAAATTGATTTTATGAAGGTATATGTTTAATTGTTTACATACACTTTCAGCATCGAATAAATCTTGAGCAGAATTACAATATTTTCCCTTATCATTTTCCTCCCAATTTTTCATAAATAAACCTTCTACTTGATATTTTTTTTGTTTTAAAATCCAAGCAGAAACTGATGAATCTACACCTCCAGACATAGCAACAATTACTTTTTTATTTTTATTTAAATTCATAAATAACATTGATTATAGTGTTTTTTTGATATAATTTTTTATATTAGAAAATATATTATATATCATAAAAAATAATAAATAAATTATATTTAAAAATCTTAATAATTATTAATATAATTTTAATGAAATATTTAAAAAATAATAAAAAATATTTTTAGCACATGTTAAAATATATAAAAAATCAAATGGTATAATATCAAACATGAAAAATATAAGAAATTTTTCTATCATAGCTCATATTGATCATGGAAAATCCACTTTATCTGATCGATTAATACAAATATGCAATGGATTGTCTAAAAGAGAAATGTTTAATCAAGTATTGGATTCAATGGATTTAGAAAGAGAACGAGGAATTACTATTAAAGCACAAAGTGTTATGATTAATTTTAAAAATAAAAAAGGTAATATTTTTAATTTAAATTTTATTGATACACCAGGTCATGTAAATTTTTCATATGAAGTTTCTCGATCATTATCAGCATGCGAGGGTGCGCTACTGATAGTTGACTCCACACAAGGAGTAGAAGCGCAAACATTATCTAATTGTTATACTGCATTAGATATGAATTTAAAAATTATTCCAGTACTAAATAAAATAGATTTACCTAATGCTAATCCAGATAAAGTTTGTAAAGAAATTGAAGATATTATAGGAATATCTTCGTCTAATGCAATTCAATGCTCAGCCAAAACAGGACAAGGAATAGAAGAGCTTGTAGAATGTATTATCGAAAAAATTCCTTCTCCTAATGGTTCAATAGAAAAACCTCTTCAGGCTCTAATCATTGATTCATGGTTTGACAATTATCTAGGTGTCGTATCTTTAATTAGAATTAAAAATGGAATTTTGTTTGAAAAAGATAAAATTCAAGTTATGAGTACAGGAAAGAATTACCTTGTTGAACAAATAGGTATTTTTACTCCCAAAAAACTGAGGAAGAAACAATTAAAATGTGGAGAAGTAGGATGGATTGTTTGCGGAATAAAAAATATTAATGCCGCTTTAGTTGGTGATACATTAACAACTACTATAAATCCGTCAAAAAATAAATTGACTGGTTTTAAAAAAGTTAAACCACAAATATACGCTGGACTTTTTCCTACTTCCTCTGATCAATATGAAACATTTAGAGATGCTTTGGGAAAGCTAAGTTTGAACGATTCTTCATTGTTTTATGAACCAGAAAGCTCTAGTGCTCTTGGATTTGGTTTTAGATGTGGATTTTTAGGTTTGTTGCATATGGAAATAGTTCAAGAACGTTTAGAAAGAGAATATTCACTTGATTTAATTTCAACAGCACCAACAGTAGTTTATGAAATAGAATTAAATAATGGAAAAATACTTTATCTAGATACACCTTCTAATTTTCCCGTTATGAGTACTATCAAAGATATTCGAGAACCTATAGTTGAATGCAATATTTTATCTCCACCACAATATCTTGGTGCAATTATAAAATTATGTATAGAAAAAAGAGGTTATCAAACTAATATGATCTATCATACTCATCAAGTTTTATTAAAATATCATATACCTATGAATGAAGTCGTGTTAAATTTTTTTGATGAATTAAAATCTATTTCTAGTGGATATGCATCGTTAGAATATGATTTTAAATATTTTAAATCCACTAATATGGTACGTATTGATATACTGATTAACTCAGAAAAAATAGATGCATTAACCATTTTATCGCATCAAAAAAATTCACAACGTTTCGCAAGGGAAATAGTTGATAAAATGAAAAAATTAATACCTCGACATCAATTTGATATTGCAATTCAAGCTAGTATTAACAATAGTATTATAGCACGATCAACTATCAAGCAATTGAGAAAAAATGTGTTATCAAAATGTTATGGTGGTGATATTAGCAGAAAAAAGAAATTGTTACAAAAACAAAAAGATGGAAAAAGAAAAATGAAAAAAATAGGAAATGTTAACATGCCAAAAAGGGCTTTTCTTGAAATTTTAAATATTAGCAAAAAATAAAATAAGGAATGAAAATGGCTAATATATTAACTGTATTTTTACTTATTAGTACATTAGTGACTGGTTTTTTTTGGTTTCAATATAATTTGAAAAAAATTAAAAATTTTTATTTAAGAAAGAAACGAATTAAAGAGAATTTAGATATAAAATATGTGGAAAAAATAGAAAATGAAAAATATTTTTTTAAATCTTTATCATCATTTTTTCCAATTTTTTTTATAATATTTACTATACGTTCATTTATTTATGAACCTTTTCAAATTCCTTCAGGTTCAATGATGCCTACTCTCTTAGTTGGAGATTTTATTTTAGTAGAAAAATTTTCTTACGGTATTAAAGATCCTATTACACATACAATGTTAATACAAACAAACCTTCCTAAACGTGGCGATGTTGTTGTTTTTAAACATCCTATTGATTACAACACAGATTATATTAAACGTGTTATAGGGCTACCTGGAGATAAAATCGAATATGATCTAAATACTAAGCACATAAAAATTTGTAAAAATTATTTAATTAAAAACAATTGTCAAGAAAAATTATTGATTAAATATTCTAATGCTAAATCAAGTGAATTTACCCAAAAAATATATTTTATTGATGAAAAAAAATTGTTAACAACAGAAAAAATATTAAATTTTGAACTAGTTGAAGAAAACATTAATCATGTGAAACATAATATACTTTTCCTAAAGAATATAAAAAATTCTAAAAAAGATTATTATCAACAAAAAAATATGAAACGATTAAACTGGATTGTACCTGAAGGAGAATATTTTATGATGGGAGACAATCGAGATAATAGTTTAGATAGTCGTTATTGGGGGTTCGTTCCTGAAAAAAACTTAGTAGGAAAAGCTATTAAAATATGGATGAGTTTTAAAAAAAATGAAAATGAATGGCCTACTGGTATACGTATAAATAGAATTGGAAATATATATTGAATATTACTTATTTCATATTTATATTAAATTACATATTATTATATATGTACTCCACATTTATTAGATTTTTCTGTTTTTCTTATTACATATATATTTAATTAAAATATCATTAAAACTGGTATAACATGAACTATATCGTAACAAAAAAAATACAAAAAGTGCTAGGATATACTTTTACTCATAAAGATCTTTTGAGACAAGCATTGACACATAGAAGTGCAAGTAGTAAACATAATGAAAGATTAGAATTTTTAGGAGATTCTATTTTAAGTTTTGTTATTGCCAATGCTTTATATCAACATTTTCCATACATTAATGAAGGTGATATGAGTCGTATGAGAGCAACTTTAGTACGTGGTAATACACTAGCTGAAATAGCATATGAATTCGATTTAGGAGAATATTTAAAATTAGGACAAGGTGAACTTAAAAGTGGCGGATTTCGTCGTGAATCTATTTTGGCAAATACTGTAGAAGCTTTGATTGGAAGTATTTATTTAGATAGTAATATTAAAACAGTAGAAGAGCTAATATTAAAATGGTATGAAAAACGTTTAGAAACAATAAGTCCTGGAGATACACAAAAAGATCCTAAAACAAGATTACAAGAATATTTGCAATCAAAACATTTATCTTTACCTACGTATTCTATAGTTAAAATATATGGAGAGGCTCATAATCAATTATTTACGATACATTGTCAAATCACTATTTTATCTGAATATTTAATTGGAACTGGTTCTAGCAGAAGAAAAGCTGAACAAGATGCCGCAAAAAAAGCATTAATTAAATTAGGTGTCGAGTGAATACAAAACAAACATATTGCGGAAATATAGCTATTATTGGAAAAGTAAACGTTGGTAAGTCAACGTTAATTAACCAAATAATTGAAAAAAAGATTTCTATTGTATCAAGAAAAAAAAATACAACACAAAGTAATATCATAGGTATTAAAACACAAAAATATTATCAAAGTATTTATATAGATACACCTGGTGTTATTTCAGAGAAAAAATTTTTTTTTCATAAAACTATAAAAAATTTAACATTGATAATTTTTGTTGTAGATAGATTATTTTGGACAAAAGATGATGAAAATATTTTAAATAGAATCAAAAAAAATAGTATTCCTATTATTATAGTAATTAATAAAATTGATAAAATTAAAAACAAAGAGGCACTACTACCTTTTATTAATTTTTTAAAAAAAAAAAATATTACTACAGAAATTATACCTATTTCTGCAAAAAACACTAAAAGTGCTATTGAATTAAATAAGATAATTCAATCTTATTTACCAAAAAATCCTCATATATATCCTAAAGATTACATTACAGAAAACTCTCATTTTTTTACTGTCTCTGAAATTATTAGAGAAACATTAATATTATTTTTAAGAGATGAATTACCTTCAATGTTAAAAGTAAAGATTGAACGTTTTCAAATAAGAGGAAATAAACAATTATATATAAGAGCTATTATTTTAGTTAAAAATATAAGACAAAAAAAAATTATTATTGGTACAAATGGTGAAAAAATAAAAAAAATTAGTATCAGATCAAGATTTGGTATAGAAAAAGAATTCGCCCAAAAAACTCATCTTATTTTATGGGTTAAAGTAAATCTTTAAAAGAAACAACACTTTTTTAAAAAACATTTTCAAAAATCACTGATTTTTTTAAAATTAATTAATGTTAATATTTAACTAATTTTAAAAAAATGATTATCGTAAAGATAAATTAAAATAAAAGGTATTTGTTTACAATGTCAATTGTAGGTTTAGGGGTTGATGTCATAGAAATATTACGTATTAAAAAAATTTTTTTTAATTATAAACATCAGTTTGCTAAAAAAATTTTATCTATAAATGAATGGGAAAAATATGTTTTAAGTAATCATAAAGTTAATTTTCTTGCAAAAAAGTTTGCTGCTAAAGAAGCAGCATCTAAAGCTTTAGGGACAGGAATAAGTTCTAAAATAAAATTTAATCAATTAGAATTGTACCATGATACTTTAGGTAAGCCAAAACTACGTTTTTTAACATATGCTTTAAAAAGATCAAAAAAAATCAAATGTAAATCCATACATGTTAGTATATCTGATCAAAAGTTATATGCATATGCTTTAGTTATTTTAGAATCTTAATATAAAAATAATCAATATAATATTAATATTTTTTTTTTCTTTTTTTCTTAAAGAAATTTATTAAAATATCAGAGCATTCTTTTTTCATAACATCTTTTTTAATATTTAATTTATTTTTTTTTTATTATTTAAAAAAATATTTTTAAAATGAAGCTTATCGTCTAATTTTTTATAATTTGCTCCGAATACTAAACGTTTAATACGACTTTGTATAATCGCTCCACAACACATTATGCAAGGTTGTAAAGTAACGTATAACGTACTGTTCATTAATCGATAATTTTTTATTTTTTTTCCAGCGAAACGAAAAGCCATAATTTCTGCATGTGCAGTAGGATCATTTTGGGAGATAGAACTATTCCAACCAATTCCTATAATACGTTCTTGAAAAACTAATACTGCTCCTATGGGGACTTCACCTTTTTTTGCTGCATAATATGCATATTTCAAAGCAATTTTCATCCATTTTTCATCATTATCATGTATCATAAAATATTTTTAATACCTTGTTTTTTTTTAATGATATTCATCCTTTCTTTTTTCCATTCTTCATTTTTTATATTGGTTCTTTTATCTTGAATATTTTTTCCTTTTGCTAATCCAAATTCTAATTTACACCAAGATTTTTTCCAAAATAAAGACAAAGAAATTAAAGTGTATCCTATATTTTTTTTTTTACTGTATAAAAAATCAATTTCATTTTTATTTAATAATAATTTTCTTTTTCGTATAGGATTATAACAAAAATATTTTGAAGATGAATTTAATGGTTGAATTAGAGCATTACAAAGATACATCTCATTAAGATAATATGTTATATAGCTTTCTGTAATATTAACTTTTCCACATCTAATAGATTTTACTTCCCATCCTTCTAAAACTAAACCTGATTGAAATTTATCTTCTATAAAATAATTATAATATGCTTTTTTATTAATAATTTTAACACGTTTTAAATCATGATTTTTTTTATACAGCATAATTAAGTTTATTCCAAATAATAATTTATAATATGTAATAATATAAGAAAACAACAGAAATGAATAAATATTGAAAATAAAAAATATGAGTAATTTTAAAGTTACAGTTATATATGCTCTACCAAATATTCAATATTCTTTTGAAGTAAATATGAAAAAAGGAGCTACTGTAAAAGATACAATCTTGAAATCAAATGTGTTACAGTTAATAAATAGTCTTTCATTATATAATTTAAAAGTTGGAATTTATAATAAAGTAGTACGTTTAAACTCAAAAATAAAAAATGGAGATAGAATTGAAATCTATAGGAATTTAATTGTTGATCCAAAAGAAAGAAGAAGAAAAAAATTAACTATTTAAAAATACAATTTAAAATAAAAAATAATTTTAGATTTAATAAAAATTATTAATGTTTATAATATTATTAAATCTAAAAAAAACTGTATTTATATTTTTTTCTTAGAAACTACTACCATAGCTGGACGTAATAAACGAGATTCATGTAAAATGTAACCAGGTTGCATAACTGTAACAATTTTATTGGATTCTACCTCATTTGTGTAATGAATAGACATGGCTTCATGAATAGATGGATCAAATGATACATTTTTCTCTTGTATTTTCTTTATATTAAATAATTTAAAAGATTTATTTAATAACTCAGATATAAATTCTATTTTATTTTTTATTTCTAATAATATTTTATTTAATTGATTGTTTTCTATTGAATTTAAAGTACGTTCAATATTATCAAAAATAGGAAGAAAATTTATAATTAGTTTTTCCAAGGAAAATTTTTTAGATATATTAATTTCTTTATTTGATCGGTTTAAAACCATTTCAACTTCTTGTTTGGCAAGCAGTTTTTTTTCTAATATTTTATTTTTATTTTCTTGTAATTTATTTTCTAAAATTTCAATTAAATTATTTTTTTCATTATTTAATTTTTTATGTTTAATATTTTCTACTGTTGTTTCTTCTTTACTTATCATAAACATATCTCTTTTTAATATGTGTTTATTTTATGAAATAAAACATTTTTCAATTTTATTTTTTTATTTTTAATTTTTTTAAAATTTTTTTTATTTTTTATTTTAAGATGTTTTTTGAATTTTATAGTTTTGAACTAGAGGAGGAATATAAGAAATGGACATATCCCATGGTTGTTCAATCCATACATTTTGAGGAATATCTATAACATAATCATCAACTAGTAAACGACCCATAGGTTTTGCAAAAATAGTTACAAAATATGCTTTCGGATATAATTTTCTAATAATTTTTGCAGTTCCACCTGTATCTACTAGATCATCTATTACGATAATTTTATCTCCATTTCCTTCTGCTTTTTTTATAATTTTTCTATTTTTTTTTAAATAATTATAATTATAACTTGAAATGCAAACAGTATCTACACATCGAATTCCTAGTTCTCTTGCTAATAAAGCAGATGGAACAAGACCCCCTCGACTTACCGCAATAATTCCATTGTAAGATTTTATCTTAAGTAATAATCGATTAGCTAATTTTCTAGTATGAATTTGAAGCATATCCCAAGTAACAATGTATTTCTCACTCATAAAAAGAAATTCCGAAACTATAAAATAGTATTTATAAAAAAGTGGAAATAAGTTGTTATATTTATTATAGGATTTTAATTTTTTAAAAAACATTGAATATCTAATTTATACTAATTTTTTCATTTCTTTTTCAATAATTAATATTAATATATGAATAATTTTAATATGCATTTCTTGTATTCGATCTGAATATCCAAAATAGGGAACACATATTTCTATATCAGATAATCCTGTAATTTTTCCTCCGTTATTTCCTGTTAAAGATATTGTTTTTATATTTTTTTCTTTTGATTTTTTTAGTGCTTTTATAATATTTAAGGAATTTCCAGAAGTAGAAATAGCTAAAACTGCATCTCCTGAACATCCTATACTTTCAATAAACCGAGAAAACACTTGATCGTATCCAAAATCATTGCTTACTGAAGAGATATAGCTACTTTCAGAAATAGATATTGCGGCATATCCGCATCTTTTTTCTCGATAAAGACTTGTTAGTTCTTCTGCAAAATGTGCTGCATCGCAATGAGATCCTCCATTTCCACACGAAATTACTTTTTTTCCTTTTTTCAATGATTCTGAAATTAAAATAGCAGATTTTTGAATATTATCTATTTGATTTTTATCTTGCAAAAATTTTTGCAGTACTTTTGATGCAATGTTTAATTCTGAAGAAATTATTTTTCTATACATAATTGAAAATATCTTATTTTTCAAAAAAATATAATTTTATTATTTTTTTATTTTGTCAGAAATACTTTTCGGTGCGGACGGGGCTCGAACCCGTGACCTCCGGCGTGACAGGCCGATATTCTAACCAACTGAACTACCGCACCTTATTTTTTGTATAATACTATTTTACATATTTTAAAAATGCAGTCAATAATCTTTTTAAGATTTATGAAAAAATTTATCCCATAAACATATATTATTTTTTTTCATATATCTAAGATAATCTTGATGTAATTGTATCTCTTTTTTTGTAGCGTTTATTTTTAGTAAAGATTTGTTTTTAACAATATATTTTTTTTTTTGATAAGATGTTTTATTATTTATTTTATTAAAACATATAGAATCTTGACCTCCAGTCATTAAAAGATACAATTTACCTAAAAGTTGAGCGTCTATAATTGCACTATGTAAATTTCTTCGAGATATATTTATTTTATATCTCGTACATAAAGCATCCAATGTATTTTTTTTTCCAGGAAATAATTTTCGTGCTATTTTCAATGTATCCACTATAGAACAAAAATTATTAATTGTTTTTATATTTTTATTATTTAATATATCTAGTTCCTGATTTATAAAACCTATATCAAATGAAGCGTTGTGAATAACTAATTGAGAATTATTAATATAATTTAAAAAATTATTAACAATATCTTTAAAAATAGGTTTGTTTTCCAAAAAATTATTACTAATTCCATGTATTTTGTATGCTTCAGGATCTATTAATCTATTAGGTTGAATATACGAATGAAAATTATTTCCTGTGAAACGACGATTGATGATTTCTACAGCACCAATTTCTATAATTCTATGGTTAATATGAGGTAAACTAAAAGAATTGATTCCTGTAGTTTCAGTGTCTAATACAATTATTCTTTTTTTATTAATCAT
>NZ_CP034870.1:272811-277823 GCF_005081185.1 Buchnera aphidicola (Lipaphis pseudobrassicae) | reverse complement strand
ATCAAATATATGAAAAAATTTTAACCTCTGGTTTTTATTTGACTACGAATAATAGAATGGAATTAATGGCTGTAATATCAGGATTAGAATTTCTTAATCAATCATGTTTAGTTGAAATTACAACAGATAGTTTATATGTTAAAAAAGGAATTTTAGATTGGATGCCTGTATGGAAAAAAAAAGAATGGAAAACTTCTAAAAAAAAACCAGTTAAAAATATAGATTTATGGTTTCGAATTAGCACAGTTTTAAAAAAGCATTTAGTAACTTGGCATTGGATAAAAGCTCATATTGGTCATTTAGAAAATGAAAAATGTGACATAATAGCTCGTCAGGCAGCTAAAAATCCATTGTTCAAAGATGTTTATTATGAAAAAAATCAATTTTAAGAATATATTCTTAATAAAAAAATTTTTAGGTAAAATTCTATGTTTTTAAAAGTAATACCTATATTAGTTGATAACTATGTTTGGATTCTTTTTGATAAGAATAATTTTTGTATCATTATAGATCCAGGTATCTCAAATCCTATATTAGAAAAAATAAAGGAACAAAATTTGTTTCCAATAGCCATTCTTTTAACTCATAATCATATAGATCATACAGGTGGTGTTCAAGAAATTATTAATAGTTATCCAGAAATAACTGTTTTTGGACCATATGAAACAAGAAAAAGCGGTGTAAATAAAATCGTTAATTCCGGTGATAAACTATATATTTTAAATAGAGAATTTATTGTTTTTTATACTCCGGGTCATACATTGGGTCATGTTTCATATTATAGTAAACCTTATTTTTTTTGTGGAGATACTATTTTTTCTGGAGGTTGTGGTCGTGTTTACAAAAAAAAATATTTAGATATGTTTAATTCTATAAATATGATTTCATCGCTTCCAAATGAAACTATATTATGTTGTGCTCATGAGTACACTTTATCTAATTTATGTTTTGCTATGTCTATACTGCCTAAAGATCAAAATATAAGAAATTTTTATAACAAGGCTAATAAAATTATAAAAAATAACAAAATTTATGTACCATCGTACATTTTATTAGAGAAAAAAATTAATTTATTTTTTAGAATAAATGAAAATTATATAAAAGAATCTATAGGATTAGATAAGAATTGTAATTCTTTTACAGTTTTTAAAAATTTAAGAAAAATGAAGGATAATTTTTGGAGCTAAGCGGGATCGAACCGCTGGCCTCCTGCGTGCAAGGCAGGCGCTCTCCCAGCTGAGCTATAGCCCCGGATAATTTATGGTAGGCCTGAGTGGAATTGAACCACCGACCTCACCCTTATCAGGGGTGCGCTCTAACCATCTGAGCTACAAGCCTTCTGATATTTTATTAGATAATTTGTGTGGGCACTTTCAAAATAAGCATAAATTTTTAAGGAGGTGATCCAACCGCAGGTTCCCCTACGGTTACCTTGTTACGACTTCACCCCAGTCATGAATCACAAAGTGGTAGGCGCCTTCTTTTTAAGGTTAGGATACCTGCTTCTTTTGCAACCCACTCCCATGGTGTGACGGGCGGTGTGTACAAGGCCCGGGAACGTATTCACCGTGGCATTCTGATCCACGATTACTAGCGATTCCGACTTCGTGGAGTCGAGTTGCAGACTCCAGTCCGGACTACGATTTACTTTATGAGGTTTGCTTGTCTTTGCAGATTTGCTTCTCTTTGTATAAACCATTGTAGCACGTGTGTAGCCCTGGTCGTAAGGGCCATGATGACTTGACGTCGTCCCCACCTTCCTCCGGTTTATAACCGGCAGTCTCCCCTGAGTTCCCGGCCGAACCGCTGGCAACAGGGGATAAGGGTTGCGCTCGTTGCGGGACTTAACCCAACATTTCACAACACGAGCTGACGACAGCCATGCAGCACCTGTCTCACAATTCCCGAAGGCACTTTTTTATTTCTAAAAAATTTTGTGGATGTCAAGACCAGGTAAGGTTTTTCGCGTTGCATCGAATTAAACCACATGCTCCACCGCTTGTGCGGGCCCCCGTCAATTCATTTGAGTTTTAGCCTTGCGGCCGTACTCCCCAGGCGGTCGACTTAATGCGTTAGCTTCGGAAGTCACTTCTCTTGGAAACAACCTCCAAGTCGACATCGTTTACGGCATGGACTACCAGGGTATCTAATCCTGTTTGCTCCCCACGCTTTCGCACCTCAGTGTCAGTATTCGTTTAGGAGGCCGCTTTCGCCACAGGTATTCCTCCAGATATCTACGCATTTCACCGCTACACCTAGAATTCTACCTCCCTCTACGATACTCTAGTTTTTCAGTTTCAAATGCAGTTCCTAGGTTGAGCCTAGGGCTTTCACATCTGACTTAAAAAACCACCTACGCGCTCTTTACGCCCAGTAATTCTGATTAACGCTAGCACCCTCCGTATTACCGCGGCTGCTGGCACGGAGTTAGCCGGTGCTTCTTCTTCAGGTAACGTCAAGAAATAAAATTATTAGTTTTATTTTTTTCCTCCCTGCTGAAAGTACTTTACAACCCTAAGGCCTTCTTCATACACGCGGCATAGCTGCATCAGGCTTTCGCCCATTGTGCAATATTCCCCACTGCTGCCTCCCGTAGGAGTCTGGACCGTGTCTCAGTTCCAGTGTGGCTGGTTATCCTCTCAGACCAGCTAGAGATCGTAGCCTTGGTAAGCTATTACCTTACCAACAAGCTAATCTCGTCTGGGTTCATCTAAAAGCATGAGGCCACAAGGGTCCCCCACTTTGGTTTTTCAACATTATGCGGTATTAGCTACCATTTCTAGTAGTTATCCCCCTCTTTTAGGTAGATCCCCAGATATTACTCACCCGTTTGCCGCTCGCCGACAAGAAAGCAAGCTTTCTTTTCGCTGCCGCTCGACTTGCATGTGTTAGGCTTGCCGCCAGCGTTCAATCTGAGCCATGATCAAACTCTTCAATTGAAAAGCTATTATCCTTAAAGAATAAATCTTTAAGAAATTTTATTAAATAAAAAAATAATTTTGTACTTAATTTTCTGTGCCCACACAGATTATCTAATATATTTTTAAAGAGCAGTGTTAATGTTTTGAAACTTTAATAAAGATTACATTTTTTTTCTTATATTGTCAACCTTTTTTATAAAAAATATTTTTTATATAATATTCAATACTTAACGAATAAAAATAATATAATATAAACATATTAAATTATTATTAATTTTTATAAAAACCATGTTTTTTTAAAAAAATTAATAGATATGATAGAAGTATTATTTTAAATAAGGTTTAAATTATGGATTTAAAAAATATAATTGAAAAAGATATTAAAAAAATATTAAAAAATATTAGTTATGAAAATAAAATTGATCCTATCATCATATTAAATAAAAAAATAAGTTCCAGTCATTATCAAATTAATAACTTAATAAAAATAGCAAATAAATTAAATTTAAATCTTATTAAATTAGCCAACATAATTATTTCTTCTTCTAAAAAAAATAAAATGTATAAAGAAATAACCTTTTCTAAACCAGGATTTATTAATTTTCTTATTTGTAAAAATTGGTTATCTATAGAATTAGAAAAAATTTTTATATCATCTCGATTAGGTATAAATTATGTTAATCCAAAAAATATCGTAATAGATTACTCATCTCCAAACATTGCAAAAGAAATGCATATTGGACACTTGCGTTCAACAATAATTGGTGACGTTATGGCAAGAGTATCAGATTTTTTAGGACATAATGTAATTAGAGCAAATCATATAGGTGATTGGGGCACTCAATTTGGTATGTTAATTGCATATCTAAAAGAAAAAAAAATAAAAAAAAACAATTTAGTTCTTTCTCAACTAGAAAAATTTTATTGTAAAGCAAAAATAAAATATGATTCAAATAAATTATTTGCAGAAAAATCTAGAAAATATGTAGTAAAATTACAAAATGGAGATAAATATTGTTATAAAATTTGGAAAAAATTAGTATCTATTACAATGTCAGAAAATTATAAGATGTATAAAAAGCTTAATGTTACATTAAAAAAACATCATACTATGGGAGAAAGTTTATATAGTACGATGCTTCCTGATATTATTGAAGATTTAAAAAACAAAAAAATAGCAACTGAGAAAAATGGAAGTGTAATTGTTTTTTTAGAAGAATTTAAAAATAGATTAGGAAAATGCATGGGAGTTGTTATTCAAAAAAAAGACACAGGATTTTTATATTCTACTACTGATATAGCTTGTTTTAAATATAGATATGAAACACTACATGCTGATCGAATTATATATTATACTGATTCTCGCCAACATCAACATTTAACACAAGCATGGATGATAGCAAAAAAAGCTAATTATATACCTGATAGTTTATTATTAGAACACCATTCATTTGGGATGATGTTATCAAAAAATAAACGTCCTTTTAAAACACGAGATGGCAGCACAATAAAACTCTCTTCCCTTCTTAATGAAGCTATAGAAAAAGCAACTAATTTAATTAAAAAGAAAAAACCAAATTTTCCTAAAAAAAGAATAATTAAATTATCTCAAATAATAGGAATTAGTGCAATAAAATACGCAGATTTATCTAAAAATAGAAGTACTAATTATATTTTTGATTGGGATAAAATGCTAAGTTTTGAAGGAAATACAGCTCCTTATATACAATATGCTTATACAAGAATTATTTCCGTAATAAAAAAATCAACTATTCGTATTAAAAAATTAAAAACAAAAATCATCCTAAAAAAAGAAAGTGAAATTAATTTAGCTATTAAAATATTAGAATTTGAAAGAGTTATTTTATTGATCGCTGAAAAAGGAACACCTCATATAATGTGTACATATCTTTATCAACTTGCAACATGTTTTTCTTGCTTTTATGAAAATTGTTCTATACTGTTTGCAAAAAAAATAAAAATTTGCAAAAGTAGACTTAAATTATCTATTTTAACAGCTAAAATTTTAAAAAAAGGACTGAATATACTCGGTATTCAAACAGTAAAAAAAATGTAATTTTTCATCTTAAA
>NZ_CP034870.1:245274-272759 GCF_005081185.1 Buchnera aphidicola (Lipaphis pseudobrassicae) | reverse complement strand
AATTTATTTTTTCAATTTCCAATAATACTACTCATTTTAATTGTTTTAGTATGTGTAATTTCAAAATAAGACAAAACAGTCAATTCTGGAAAATTTGCTCGTAAAAATTGAGATAGAAAAAACCGAAGAGGATGACTTACTAATAATACAAGAGGAGAACCTATTGATAATTGTTTTTCAATAGCTTCTTTTGTTTTTATCAATAAAGTTTGAGATAAATTAGGCTCAATAGCATTAGAACCTTCTTTCATGCTATTTAATAGTAATTTTTCTAAATTAGATTCTAATCCAATTACTTCAATAGTATCTTTATCATTAAATAATTTTTGTACAATAATTTTTTTTAGTGAAACACGAACAATACTAGTTAATTCATTTACATCTTTTTGATGTTCTGCATGTTCTGATAATGTTTCTAAAATAGTCCTCATATCACGAATAGGAATATTTTCTGATAGTAAGTTTTTTAAAACTTTATGTAAAATTGTTAAATTAATTATATTTGGAATCAACCCTTCAGTTAATTTTGGCATATTGATAGAAACATATTCTAATAATTGTTGAGCTTCTTGACGACCAAACAATTCATCAATATAATTAGAAATTAAAAAATTTACATGTGTAGAAATTATAGTACTAGGTTCTACAACAGAATAACCTTTTTTTTGAGCTTCTTTTTTAAAGTGTTTATTAATCCAATAACCAGATAAACCAAAAGTAGGTTCATATACTTTTTTAAATGGTAACGATTCTACTTCTCGTCCTGTTTTTATAGCCATAAAAAGATCTGGAAAACATTCTCCTCTTCCTACTTCTACACCTTTTATTAGCATACAATAAGTATTTTTTAATAAATTTATATTATTTTTAATATGTACTAATGGAGGCAAAAATCCAATTTCTTGAGCAATTTTTTTTCGAACCATACGAATCTTATCTACTAAATCTGATTGTTTATTAACATCAATCATTGATGTTAAATTTTGTCCTAGTTCTATTCTGATAGGATCTTCTAATTGTACATCATTCCAAGAAGCTTCTGAAATGGATTCTTGTATTAACTTATATTCTTTTTTACTGTTTGAAATATTACTGTCTTGTGCATGTTTTATTTCATATAACCACCAAGAAAGAATGAATAGCAAAAATGTAAATACTAAAAAAATGATATTTGGCATTCCTGGAACTAGTCCTAATACACCTAACACTCCTGCACTTAATAAAATAACTTGAGGGTTATAAAATAACTGACCAATCATCTGTTCTCCAACATTTTGATTAGTACTAACACGTGTTACAATTACACCAGAAGCAGTAGAAATCACTAAAGCTGGAATTTGAGCAACTAATCCATCTCCAATAGTTAATAGAGTATAAACTTCTATAGCTGTACTTAATGGCATATGATGTTGTACTAAACCAATAATTAAACCTCCAAATATATTTAAAACCATGATTAAAATTCCAGCAATAGCATCACCTCGAACAAACTTACTAGCACCATCCATAGAACCATAAAAATCAGCCTCTTGTGTTATTTTTATACGACGTTTTTTCGCTTTTTCTTCGCCAATTAATCCAGCATTTAAATCAGCATCAATTGCCATTTGTTTTCCTGGCATTGCATCTAATATAAATCGAGCACCTACTTCCGCAATACGACTAGCACCTTTAGTAATAACTATAAAATTAATAATAACTAAAATTATAAATACAACTATTCCAATAGCAAAATTTCCACCAACTAGAAAATAACCAAAAGATTCAATTACTTTTCCTGCAGCACTGGTTCCAGTATGCCCATTTAAGAACACAATACGAGTAGAAGCTACATTTAACGCTAAACGTAATAATGTAGAAAATAGCAAAATAGTAGGAAATGCAGTAAACTCTAATGTATGACGAGTAAACATTGACACAAGTAAAATTATTATTGATAAAGCAATGTTAAAAGTAAATAAAATATCTAGAACAAAAGGTGCTAACGGCAAAATCATCATCGCGAGAATCATTAAAATCAATATAGGTCCAGCAAGTATTTGCCATTGGGATATTCTTAACTTTTTCATAATACTTAAAAAAGAAGAAAAATTAATCATTATTTTTATGTTCTCCTCTAAAAGTTAATTCTGATGGAACTATTATATTTATAGGTTTATCAGGAAAAACACCGCCTTCTTTTTTCCATTTTCTTACCTTCCATACCCATGCTAAAACTTCTGCAACAGCCTTATAAAGAGGACCAGGAATATATTGTCCTATTTCAGAATAACGGTATAATGAACGAGCTAAAGATGGAGCAGAAATCATAGCAATATCATGCTTGAGAGCTAATTTTTGAATTTTAACCGCCATTTCACCTATACCTTTTGCAATCACCTTAGGGGCATTCATTTTTTTTTCATCATATTGAAGTGCAATTGAATAATGTATAGGATTATTAATAATCACATCAGCTTTAGGTACATCTGATATTATTCTTCTACGTATAGTAGCTTTCATCTCTTGACGAATTCGGATTTTAATATTTGGATTTCCCTCTCTTTCTCTAAATTCATCTTTTATTTCTTGATGAGTCATTTTTAATTTTTTATAATATTTCATTTGCTGAACAATTATATCAAAAATAACAATAGGAACCAATCCTAGTACAACTAAGATACAACATTTAGCAATGATATAACAGCCATGAAATAAAGAAGATGTAAAACGTTCATATACTAATGATAGTATTTCAGAAAGAAAATAATATAAATACCAAAAAGATATACTTATAATTACAAGTAATTTCAATACTATTTTGAAAAACTCTATTATTATTCGAAAAGAAAATATTCTTTTTAAACCATCAAATGGATGTAATCTTTTTAAACTAAATTTTAATGATTTAAAATTCAAGTTAATACCGCTTAATAAGATTTGCGGTATAACTACTATACATAATAAAGTTATTAAAAACGGTAAAAAAATAGATAATATTTCTTTTAAAGATTTAAATGTTTGCAAAAAAATATTATCATTATTTATAATAATATTTGTATTAAAAGAAAAACTGTTAGACATTATTTTTATAAAACTTGATAAGATAAAATCTTTATAGCACCATAAATTTAGAAATCCTACTAATAAAATTAGTATAGAATTTAATTCCCTAGAATATCTTGTTGTTCCTTTTTTTCGAAATTTTTTAATACGATGTTCCGTAGGATTTTCTGTTTTTTCTTCATTTTCATTATAATTCATTTTAAATATCTTTAACCATTATCTCATTCATAAAAAAACTTATTAAATATCTCTATCATAAACAATCGAGTCAATTTTTAAAGATTTTAATAAATGTTAATATATCTTTATAAGATATAATCTTATAGTTTGATTTAATCAATTTGATTTAATTTTTTGAAAAAATTAAAAATTTTAGATTTAAAAATATTCTTTCATATTTTAAAAAAAGGTTTTAAACATTATATTATAATATAATATGATTATATTCATTAATAAAAACACTTTATTTTTTGAGATATTAAAAAATGCGAGCAAGTCAATATTTATTATCAACTTTAAAAGAAAAACCATATGATACAGAAATTATCAGTCATCAATTAATGATAAGAAGTGGAATGATTAGAAAAATATCTTCAGGTTTATATATTTGGCTCCCAACTGGTATAAGAGTTGTAAAAAAAGTAAAAAAAATTATTGAAAAAGAAATGCAAAAAATACAAGCATTAGAAATTTGTATGCCCATAATCCAACCAGAATATTTTTGGAAAAAAAGTGGACGTTTAAATATTTATGGTAAAGAACTATTAAAATTCTATGATCGTCATAAAAACTCGTTTATCTTAGGTCCTACTAATGAGGAAGTAGCTACTAATTTTATAAAAGGAGAAATTCATTCCTATAAAGCACTGCCATTAATAGTATATCAAATACAAACAAAATTTAGAGATGAAATACGACCTCGTTTTGGAGTTATTAGAGCACGTGAATTTCTTATGAAAGATGCTTATTCTTTTCACACTGATGAAAATTGTTTAAAAAAAACTTATAATACATTTTATGAAAGTTATATAAATATATTTAATAAAATGAAATTAAACTTTTGTGTGGTAAAAGCTGATTCAGGTTTTATGGGAGGCAATATTTCCCATGAATTTCAAGCTTTTTCTCAAAATGGAGAAGATCAAGTTGTTGTTTCAGAAAATATGTTATATTCATCACATATAAACACTACTCAATCGATAGAAAAACTTGATTTTTCAAAAAATAAAAACATAATAAAAACTATTATAAAAGAGAAAAAAACTAAAAAAACTACCATTGTTTCTAATACAAATATACCAATAACTAATCAGATTAAAACTATTTTAGTACGTACTAAAAAAAATAATACTCATTCAATAGCTGCGTTATTAATACGTGGAGATCATGAATTAAACTTATTCAAAGTAGAAAAGATTGAAATTCTTCAAAAACCTTTAGTATTCCTTAACGAAAACGAAACTATTTCGTTTTTAGGAGTAAGTAAAAAATTTCTTGGACCTATAGGATTAAAAGTTCCAATTATTGCAGATATTTCTACTTATAAAATGAAAAATTTTACTATAGGAGCAAATATTAATAATCGTTTTTTTATTAATGTAAATTGGAATATAGATTTACCTATTCCAATAATTCAAGATATCAGAAAAGTAACACAAAATGATTTCAGTTCCAACGAAAAAAAATCTTTCACAACTAAGAAAAGCATTGAAATTGGACATATATTTCAAATTGGTAAAAAATATTCTGAATTAATGAAAGCTTGTGTTAAATTAAAAAATGGTAATCAAGAAAATATACATATGGGATGTTATGGTATAGGAATTAGTAGAGTAATAGCTGCAGTAATAGAACAAAATCATGATGAAAAAGGTATTATTTGGCCTACTTCTCTCGCTCCCTTTGAAGTGGTCCTATTACCTATTAATATACAAAAATATCATGATGTAAAAAATATATCAGAATTTTTATATGAAAATTTTAAAAAAAATAATGTAGATGTTATGATAGATGATCGAAACGAACGAACAGGTATAATGTTAAATCAAATGGATTTAATTGGGATACCCCATCAAATTATAATTAGCCAAAATTTAATTAATAATAATAATGTTGAATATATAGAAAGAAAAAATAAAAATACTATGTTAATTAACATAAACAATATCATAACATTTATACTAGAAAAAATTCAAAAATAAAAAATAAATAACTCGCAGTATTTAGTAAGATTGTATTTTCGCGAGTTATAAATTAAAAAAATTATATTTTCATATTTTTATTTTTAATTATATTTTAATTTTATTTTTTTTAATTTTGATAATTTTTGCAACTTATTTAAACATTCATTGTTAATTTCAACTAACCATTTTTTAGATATTTTTGAATTTAAAAAAAGTTTTTTTTCGCAAGAACAAATAAAAACTGAAACATTTCCTATAGGCTGTTTTTCTAAAAATTGAAATAAATCTTTGATGAAATTTACATCTATTTTTTTTTCATTTAATATAATCATTAACTTATGTAAATATTTTTTCCTTACTATTTGTAAATTCATTAATTCATAAGCCGTCATTTTAATGTTTTTACTAATGAAATTAAGATTGACTATTCCTTTTACAAACAAAAGTGTTTTTATTGTTAAAAAAGATCTATGTAAATCTAATAAACTTGTAAATACTAATACTTCTAAACGACTGGTACCATCATCTAACATTAAGATCGCTATTTTATTGTTATTTTTAGTTTTTTTGATTTTAATAGAAACGATTATTCCCATAATTAAAATTTTTTTATTTTTTTTAATTTTATCTAATTGCGATAATGTTATATTATTTGGAAAATAGTTTTTTAATTCTTCTCTATATTTATCAATAGGATGTCCTGTAAGATACAATCCTAATACTTGGTATTCATCATCTAATACATTTGTCTTTACATTAGAAAAACGAATTAAATTATTCTCTTTTACTTGATTTAGTTCATCTTGAAATAAACCAAAAAGACTATCTTGTTTAAAATGTCTAACTTTAAAAGCTTCTTTTGAAGCATTTAAAGCATCATCAATTAAACTAAGCAAATAATGTCTATTTTTATCAAAACAATCACAAGCTCCAGACATTATTAATTTTTCTAATATTCGACGAGTAATTTTATTAGAATCAAAACGTATACAAAGATCAAATAAATCATTAAAATTACCGTTTTTCTCTCGTTCTATAACGATATCACGAGCTGAATTTTCGCCTATTCCTTTAATAGCGCCAATACCATAAACTATATGATTAGATTTATTTACATAAAACTCATATCTACTTAAATTAATATTAGGAGGTACAATTTTAATTCCCATATGAAAACATTCATTTACTAAAATAATAATTTTTTCTGTATTATCTATATCAGAAGTCATTGTAGAAGCCATAAACTCCGCAGGATAATGTACTTTTAACCATAAAGTTTGATAAGAAAGTAAAGCATAAGCTACTGAATGGGATTTATTAAATCCATATCCTGCAAATTTTTCTAACAAATCAAATATTTTTACTGCTAATGTTTTATTAATACCATTTTTTAAAGCTCCATATTCAAATATAGCACGTTGCTTTGACATATCTTTAATGTTTTTTTTACTCATAGCTCGTCTTAAAATATCTGCACTACCTAAGGTATAACCTGCTAAAGTTTGTGCTATTTGCATGACTTGTTCTTGATATAAAATAATGCCATATGTTGATTCTAATATTGGTTTTAATAATATATGTTGCCATTTATGATCAGGATATGCAATTTTTTCACGTCCATGTTTACGGTTGATGAAATTATCTACCATTCCAGATTGTAATGGTCCAGGTCTAAAAAGAGCTACTAAAGCAATTATGTCTTCAAAACAATCAGGTTGAAGTCTTTTAATTAAATCTTTCATGCCATAAGATTCTAATTGAAATATAGCTGTAGTTTGAGATTTTTTTAACATATTAAAACATTCATCATCATTCAGAACAATAGAATTAATGTTAATTAATTTTTTATTGTAAAATTTTAGTTTTGCATTTATCATATTTACTGCGCAATTAATAATTGTTAAAGTACGTAAACCAAGAAAATCAAATTTAACCAATCCTACATACTCTATATCATTTTTATCAAATTGAGTTACAGGATTATTTCCCTTCTCATCACAATATAAAGGACAAAAATCAATAATTTTAGTAGGTGAAATAACTACGCCTCCTGCATGTTTTCCAAGATTTCTATTAACTCCTTCTAATTTTTTAGCAATATTAATTAGAGTTTTAATTTCTTCATTATTTTTATAAAGATTAGATAATTCAGATTCTTTTGAAAAAGCTTCTTTTAAAGTTATTCCAGGATCTAAAGGGATTAATTTAGATAAATTATTTATAAAACCATATGGATATCCTAATACTCTACCAACATCTCTAACAACAGCTTTTGCTGTCATTGTTCCAAAAGTAATAATTTGAGCTACTGATTCTCTACCATATATATCTGCAACATGATCAATAACTTGATCCCGTTTTTCCATACAAAAATCGATGTCAAAATCTGGTAATGATATACGTTCTGGATTCAAAAACCGCTCGAATAAAAGATTAAAACATAACGGATCTACTTCTGTAATATTTAATGCATATGCAACAAGAGAACCAGCACCAGAACCTCGTCCCGGACCTACTGGTATATTGTTATTTTTTGCCCATTTTATAAATTCCATAACAATTAAAAAATATCCTGGAAATCCCATTTTATTAATTACATTTAGTTCCATATCCAAACGACATTTGTATTTATCATAAATATATTGATATTTTTTTAAATCAGGATAAGATGTACTCAAACGTCGTTTAATCCCTTGATATGATTTCATAATTAAGTATTTTTTAACGCTTATTGTTCCTGTAAAAAACTGAGGTAAAAAATATTTACCAGAATTTATAAATACATTACACCGTTTTGCTATTTCTACACTATTTTCAAGAGATTCTGGAATATCAGAAAAGAGATCATACATTTCTGATGTGCTTTTTAAAAATTGTTGATCGCTGTAATCATCTTGAATTTTTGAATTTTTTAGTATTTGACCTTCATTAATCGCAATTCTAATTTTATGAACCTTAAAATCTTCTTTATTTAAAAAACATACATCATTAGTTGCTACAACTGGAATACCTTTTGATAAAGATAAGTCTATTGCTAAATGCAAATATTTTTCTTCGTTTTCTCTATTAGTACGCAATATTTCTAAATAATAAGATTCTGGAAAATATTTTTGATAAAAAGACAAACAGGAAAATATTGAAGATGAATTACCACGAAGTAAAACTTTACCAATTTCACCTTTACATCCACCAGAAAGTAATATTAATCCTTTGTTTAGCTCTAATAACCATTTTTTTTGTATGGTTATATTATAACTATTAATATATCCTTTTTGATATGCACGAGAAATTAATAAAATTAAATTTTTATAACCTTCTTGAGTAGCAGCTAATAAAGTTAACGTTGTCAATTCATTATTAGCTAAATTAGAAAAAAATTTAACTGTTGCTCCAATGATAGGTTTTACACCTAATTTATGAGCTGTATTATAAAACTTAATTACACCATATAAATTGCAATAATCTGTTATTGCAAGAGCAGGCATATCTAAAAATACTGATTTTTTAACTAAATCTTCAGGTTTAGATAATCCATCAACAATTGAATAATCACTATGTACATGAAGATGAATAAATTTTGGTTCATTCATTCGATTTTCCAAAATGGATATAAAAATTTTAATCTAAAATAATTTTTTAGCAAAAATTATTCTTGACCGACAAACAATATGATTATCAACTAAAGCAGTAGTTTTGAATTGTAAAATATTTTTATTTAATTTTATAAGAAACACTTCTATTAAAATTTGATCACCAGGAGTTACAGTTTTTTTAAAACGAGTCTGATCTATACCTACAAAATGGTATAAAACGTTTATATTTAATTTTCCTGTACTTTCATATATTAAAATCCCTGCTGCTTGAGCCATAGATTCAACGATTAATACACCAGGAAAAATCGGATTATTTAGAAAATGTCCTTGAAAACCAAACTCATTATACGTGCAATTTTTTATTGCTGTTAAATATTTGAATACTTTCAACTTTATAACTCGATCAATAAGTAATAAAGGATAACGATGAGGTAAAATTTTTAAAATCTTTTTGATGTCTAAAGTGTGTTTTATAATATCCAAAATACTTTCCTATCTTAAAAATTTTCTAGTAAAAACTAATAAAAACATTTTTAATGTTGTTAAGTTATAATCTTAAAAATATTTTAAATTTTTTACAATTACCAATTTTTCCCAATATTAAATTGAAATGCTTCTAACTGATGATGTTTATTTTTTTGAACAGGAATAGCATAAGAAAAAACTAATGGACCAATGGGAGAAAACCATTGTAGAGAGAGACCAAACGATGAATAAAGATCATCTAGTATATTATTTTTTAAATAATTTGATAAATTCATTCTGTTTATATTATTTAGCTTGGTATCCCAAATATTACCAACATCAAAAAATATAGAAGATCGAAAAAATTTAGAATATACTTCGTCTAAAAAAGGAATTGGTGTGATAAGTTCTAAATTAGTAGAAAAAGTAGCATTTCCACCAATAGAATCAATTGATTCGCATATATTATTATTCTTATATCCAATACAATTTTCTAAATCAGTATTGTCATAAATTGTTTTAGGTCCTATTGTATTGGAACGAAAACCTCTAATATTGTTCACGCTATTGGCATAAAAATTTTCATAAAAAGGTAATTTATCTTTATTAAGACTATCTCCTATACCCATATGAACATGACTTAAAAATATAAAATTTTTTTCTTTATCTAATGGAATATATTGCTCACTATCTAATATTATTTTATAAAAGCTATTATCGGAACCAGGAATTGTGTTTTTTCCAGTTATATAGGTTTGGTTTCCAGATATAGGAAAATAAATATATTTGAAAGTATTATAAATCCAGGAATAATTTAAAGTAAAATCGTTAACTAAACTATTTTTGAATAAATGTTTATTAAGTAATAATTTTTTATTTAAAAAAGAATCTTCAATTTTTTTTTCTGTATGAACAACTCCATTATGGCTATATCCTAAACCAAAATTTACTTTATTAACATCATCAATTGCAAATCCTAAGTTACTTTCAAAACCATAAGTATTTTTTGTTAAATTAGAAATAGTATTTAAATTATATTTAAAATCATTGTAAAAAAATCTAGTGTTCAAATCTGTTTTATCAAAAAAAAAGTAAGGATAATTTATTGATATATCAGTATATTTTTGATTTTTATTTTTAACAACACTAAAATTTAAAGAATTACCAGAACCGAATATATTATCTTGAGAAAAAGCAGTGTTAAAACTCAAACCGCTATCTATACCATATCCTAAGCCAAAATTTATAGAACCAGTAGGTTGCTCTTTGACTTTATAAGTAATATTAACTTTATTAGAATCAGGAGAAATTTTTTTTTGTATAATTTCTACATTATTAAAATATTTTGTGTTTTCTAATAATTCTTTACCAGATTCTATAAGTTTTAAATTGAAATATTTTCCTTCTATTTGTTTTATTAAACGTCGTAAAACTTTATCTTTAGTTAATTCATTTCCTTGAAAAAAAATTCTTTTTACAAAAAATTTTTTTTTAATATTAATATTGAAGTTTAAAATAATTTTTTTCTTTTCATGATTGATTTCTGGAATAACAATAATTTCAGAATCAATATAACCATGTTCAGATAGAAATCTTTTAATCTTATTTAAGATACTATTAATTTTTTCTTTGTTGTATAATTCATTACGATTAATGTTGATAATATTCGAAATTAAAGGTCTATATTCTAGCAATTCACCATTAATAAAAATATCAGAAATTTTATATTTCTCACCTTCAGAAATATAAATTTCAATATCTACAAAATTTTTATCTTTAAAATAGTGTACTTTTTTAGTATCTATATTAAAATAAAAATAACCTTGATTTAAATAAAATTTATTTAACCTATTTAAGTCATTCTCTAATTCTTGAGGAGAATAAGTAGTTTTATGAAAAAAATTCCACCAAGAAGATCTGCTTTTCAATTTAAAAAATGAAATAATCTTATTTTCAGAAACCTTTTTCGCACCAAAAATTTTAATTTTATTTACTTTTATTGGTAAACCTTCATCGATAATTATTTGTAAATCAACTGTATTGTTAGTACCAAATTTTTTTAAAATTTTAACATTAAATTTGTATCTACCTATATTATAATAAAAATCTTTTATTGTTTTAATAAATATATTTTCTGTAAAAGCGCTTAATATATCACCTTTTTTCATATTTAATTCTGTTAAGTACTTATCTAGTAGAGTACTATTAATAATATTATTACCAAAAATGAAAACACTAGAAATAATAGGTCTTTCATAAACGTTAAAAATTATTTTTTGTGTTGAAAAAACTACTTTTATATCTTCAAATTTTCCAGTTTTAAATAAAGATTTAATGCTATCTTTAACATCATTTTGAGATATTTTACTACCAACTTTAAAAGTAATATTTTGAAGCGCCTCATGTTTTGAAGTATTTTCTAATCCTTCAAATTCTATATATTTTACAATTCTTGTGTTTTCTGCAAAAACAGAAACACTAAAAAACATGAAAAAATATATACAAATTTTCTTTATTAACATTATTATCAAAATTTTTCCTAGAAAACATTTCATTCTATATAAAAATAAAATTTTTAAAAAGAAAGAAAAAATTATTATAGAGAAATAAAATTTAAAAAATACTTTTTTATTTATAAGTTTTATTAAATACTCAAATATAAATTTTCTCTAAAATCTCTAAAAAATGTATTAAAAAAATATTATTTTTAATAATTCATTTAAATTTTATTCAATAAAAAAAAATATCTGAAATGTATTTAATAAAAAACTATTTCTTACATCCCCCAAAACGACGTTCTCGAGATATAAAAAAATCTATAGCATTTTGAAAAACATACTGATTAAAATCAGGCCATAATACATCAGTAAAATACAATTCTGAATAGGCTATTTGCCATAATAAAAAATTACTAATTCTTTTTTCTCCACCTGTTCTAATAACTAGATCTACTGGTAAAAGATTACTAGTAGACAAGTATTTAGAAAGCGTATTTTCTTGAATTTGTTCTATATTTAATATCCCTTTTTGAACTTTTTGAATAATTTTTTTAACACTTTGAATTATATCCCATCTTCCACCATAATTTGCAGCTATATTTAAAATTAAACCACTATTTTTTAAAGTCATTTTTTCTATCTGATTAATTCTTTTTTGTAAATTATTATTAAAATATGTTATATCACCAATAACTTTTAATTGAATATTATACTTTTTTAAATTTTTAACTTCATTGTTCAATGCAAATAAAAATAATTCCATTAATGCATTAATTTCAAAAGTCGAACGATTACGATTTTCGGTACTGAATGCATATAATGTTAATATTTTCATATTATTTATTATAGCAAATTTTACTGCTTTTTTTAATGCCTTGAAACCTTCTTGATGACCTGCAATACAAACTTTTCCTTTTTTTTTAGCCCAACGTCTATTGCCATCCATAATAATTGCTACATGATGAGGATTTTTTTCTTTTAATTGTTCTTTATATTTTAATGAAAAGTTATAAAGCATGATACTTATAGATTTCTCTTAAAAAATTTACGCAAATAAAAATCAACTGAAAATATTTATTTATAATGACAAAGATAATACTTGATTTATAGCTAATATTCTAGAAACTTTATCAATTTCTAAGATATCTTCAATAGAATTAGGTTCTGAAAAAGAAGAAGACGTTAATGTTGCAATATTGACTTCAAAAATTTTATTAAAAGAAATTTTAAAATCAAGAAAAGCTGAAACTGCAATTTCATTTGCTGCATTTAAAACAATCATGGCAGCTTGACCTTCAGAAAAAGCATCAATAGTTAATTTAAGACATGGAAATTTTACTAAATCAGGTTCAAAAAAAGATAGGTTCTTTTTTTTCAAAAGAGTCAAAAAATCAATTTTTGAATAAATACGATTGGGCCAATTCATTGCATAGGAAATAGCAATTTTTATATCAGGAATGGATAATTGTGCTAATACAGAACCATCATGATATTCAACCATAGAATGAATTATCGATTGAGGATGAATTACAATTTTAATCTCTGAATCTAGTGCATTAAATAACCATCTTGCTTCCGCATATTCAAAACCTTTATTCATCATAGTAGCAGAATCTACCGATATTTTTTTCCCCATTGACCAATTAGGATGAGAACACGCTTCTATCGGAGTAACAGCTGATAAATCAGATAAAGAAAGATCATAAAAAGGACCACCAGAACCAGTTAAAATGATATTCTTTATACCATATTTTTTTAGATTAGAATCACCTAAATTTTTTTGCATTTCTATAGGTAATAATTGAAAAATAGCATTGTGTTCACTATCAATAGGTAAAATTTTAGCTTTACTAGAAGATAATGCTTTCATAAATAATCTACCACATGTAATCAAAGCTTCTTTATTAGCTAATAATATCGTCTTCCCAGCACGTATTGCAGATAATATTGGCAATAAACCTGCTATTCCAGAAATAGCAGCAACTACTTGATCTACTTCTGATAAAGAAGCAAGTTCACAAATTGCTTTTTCTCCAAAAAAAACACGAGTTTTTATTTTTCTATCTTTTAATTTTTGTCTTAATAAATTAGCAGATTTTTCATGGCTCATTGCTACCCAATCAGGAAGAAATAGTTCACATTGTTGTAACATTTTAGTAACATTTTTATTTGCAACTAAAGCAATTACTTTAAATAAATTAGGGTGGTGTTTTACGATAGATAAAGTATTAGTACCAATAGAACCGGTAGAACCTAAAATAGTTATTTTTTTCATGAATATTTTGCTTTATAAATAAATTTTCATCATAAATATATTATAAAATATTTTTATTTTAAATAAATCAAAGAACTTATTGTTTTAAAATAAAAAATAACTAAATCTTCATTAGTTCTCTTTCTTTTTTTAGTAAAATAGATTCTATTTCTTTAATATATTCATTAGTGATTTTTTGTATTTTTATTTGTGCACTATGCTCTTCATCTTTACTGATAATCTTGTCTTTAATTAGTCTCTTAACTTTATCATTTGAATCCCTACGAATATTACGAATACAAATACGACTATTTTCAGCATCATGGCGAATAACTTTAATTAAATTTTTTCTTCTTTCTTCTGTCAATACTGGTATTTTTATAATTATATCTTTACCATTTACAATTGGGTTTAAATCAAGTTTAGCATTTAAAATAGCTTTAGTAATCAAAGGTGTCACAGATTGATCAAAAACATTAATTCTAAGAGTATGAGAATCCTCGACGATTATATTAGAAACTTGACGCAAATTAGTTTTAGAACCGAAATATTCAATAGAAATATTGTGTAGCAATAAAGGAGATGCTCGACCTACTCGAATATTGTTTAAATTATTTTGAAACGTTTGTATGCACGTCTTCATTCGTTCATCGCTATTTGAATGGATTTGATTAATCACATTTTTACCTATAAATTATGTTTTTATATTAGCTTTAATTGTGTTTTTATATTAACTTAAAACTACTAATTTTAAAAACTATGTAGTTTGTAAATTAAATTGTTTTAATTGATAAGCGTACCTTCATTACTACCAAGAATAATACGATATAAAGATCCAGGTTTATTTATATTAAAAACTCGAATAGGCAAATGATAATCTCGAGCAAGTATAAACGCAGATAAATCCATAACTTGCAATTCCTGTTGAAGAACATCTTTATATGTTAATTGTTCATATAAGATGGCATTAGAATCTTTTTTTGGATCTCTTGAATATACCCCATCCACTTTTGTACCTTTTAAAAAAATATCAGATTCTGTCTCAATACCTCGTAAACATGCAGCTGAATCAGTTGTAAAAAAAGGATTTCCAGTTCCCGCAGAAAAAATAACAACACAATTATTAGATAATAGATGCATGGCTTTTACATGACTATATGTTTCACAAATACCATTTAATGGTATTGCAGACATTAAATAAGCATTAATACAGGAAATGGAATTTATTGCATCTTTCATAGCTAAACTATTAATAACTGTAGATAACATACCTATATGATCTGATACCACTCTATTTAAACCTAATTTAGACAAAGTAGCTCCACGAAATAAATTTCCACTTCCAATTACTAAACCTACTTGAACACCAATTTTAACTATAGATTCAATTTCTTTAGCAATTTTTTGTAGAGAAACTATATCGATACCAAATCCACTAATTCCTTGTAATACTTCTCCGCTTATTTTTAATAAAATACGTCGATATATCAGTTTTTTATTTGCAGACATATTTTTAAACCTAAGTGTATTTTGTATAATTTGTATATCCTATATTTTAAAAAATTATTTCACCTAATTCAAATCTAAAAAAAGATTGAATATGTCCATTATACTCATTTAATATATCTTGTACTGTTTTATTAGTATCCATAACAAAACTTTGACTTGTTAAAGAAATATTATTAATAAATTTATTCATTCTTCCTTTTATAATTTTATCTCGAATATTATCAGGTTTTTTTAATTTTTTGGCTAATTCTAATTGAATTTGGTATTCCCGTTGAAAAACTGTATCAGAAACATCTTCTGGATTTAAATATAACGGTTTGCTTGCAGCTATATGCATAGCAATATTTTTAAGTATATTGCTATTTAATTGATTGGCATTAACCAACACACCAATTCTAATACCGTGAATGTAAGAAAAAATATTTTGCCCTTTTATAAAACAAAAACGACGTATATTAATATTTTCGCCTACTTTTAAAATTAAATTTGTTCTTTTTTCTTCAAAAATATTTTTTAAATCTTCAATATTATCTATTTTTTCATTTAATGCAGTTAATATAATTTCGTTTCCAAAAAAAGTAAATAAATTATCTTTAGAAACAAAATCAGTTTCGCAATTTAACTCAATCATAACACCAATGTTATTTTTAACTTTTGAGAATATTGCGCCTTGATTTGTAATGTTATTAATCTTTTTTTCAGCGATCATTTGCCCTGATTTTCGAAGATTATCAATTGATAATTCTATATCTCCATTTGCTTGAACTAGTGCATTTTTACATTGTAAAAAACCAGCTCCAGTACGAGATCGAAGTGTTTTTATTAGACTAATGCTAATATTACTTTTCATATTTTATTTCCTAATTCATTTTTTTAATTTGCAAATCAATATATTTTTTTTATTGAAGATCTATATCTTTTTGATACTTTACTAATGATTGATCTAGTAAATTTTGATGATTAACTTTTGCAATACTAAGTGATACAGATTTTAAATACAAAGTTACTGATCTAATAGCATCATCATTTCCCGGTATCACATAATCTACACCATCAGGATTGGAATTAGTATCAACGATAGAAAAAACAGGAATACCTAAATTATTCGCTTCTTTTATTGCAATCTGCTCATGAAGAGCATCAATCACAAATAAACAATCAGGTAAACCTCCCATATTTTTAATACCACCTAAACTATTTTCTAATTTAGATAATTCTCGAGATCTTATTAATGCTTCTTTCTTAGTTAATTGAGCAAAAGTACCATCTTTAGATTCTATTTCTAAATCTTTCAAACGTTTTATAGATTGTCGAACTGTTTTCCAATTAGTTAACATACCCCCTAACCAACGATGATTTACATAGAATTGATCACAATTAGTAGCAACTTCTTTTACTCCATTTCTTGCAGCTCTTTTAGTTCCAACAAAAAGTATTCTACCTTTTTTAGAAGCGATTTTTTTTAATTCGTTAAGAGCAAAGTTAAACATTGGTAAAGTTTTTTCTAAATTAATAATATGTACTTTATTACGAATACCAAAAATAAAAGGTTTCATTTTTGGATTCCAATATCGTGTTTGATGACCAAAATGAACTCCTGCTTTTAACATATCTTGCATTGACACTATTTTCATAACTACCTCTGTAATAAAAAAAGTTAGAATAAATATTCTAAATAAATATTCTAATAATTAGAATGTTAATTCTGTATTTTCATATGTATAATATATATCATATTTTTATAATAAAAATATCAATATATTGATAATATATAAAATTTAACATCAATTAAAACACAAGTTAACAAATTTAAAAAAATATAATTTTAATATATCCTAAATTTTACAAATTGATATAAAAAATGGCTAAATATTATGAGCTATATAATTAAAACAAAATCAGAAATAAAAAAAATGCGAATATCTGGGAAATTAGCAGCTGAGGTTCTTGAAATGATAGAACAGCATCTTAAACCCAACATAAGTACAGAAGATATAAACCAAATTTGCCATGATTACATTGTTCATCAAAAAAAAGCTACTTCAGCATGTTTAGGATATCATGGGTTTCCAAAATCTATTTGCACTTCTGTTAACGATGTCGTATGTCACGGAATTCCAAGTAAAAAAAAAATATTAAAAGAAGGTGACATAATTAATATTGATATTACAATTATTAAAGATTGTTATTATGGCGATACTTCAAAAATGTTCTTAATAGGAAAAACAAGTATTTTATCTAAACGTCTATGTAAGATAGCTCAAGAAAGCCTTTACCTTTCTTTAAAATTAGTGAAACCTGGAATGAACTTGTATAAAATTGGTGAAACTATTCAAAAACACGTTGAAAAAAATAATTTTTCTGTTGTAAGAGAATATTGTGGTCATGGTATTGGTCGTCGGTTTCACGAAGAACCACATATTTTGCATTATAAAAACAAAGAAAATAATATGATTTTAAAAAAAGGAATGATTTTTACTATTGAACCTATGATTAATGCTGGAAATCCTCAAGTTCGATGTATGAAAGATGGATGGACAGTAAAAACTAAAGATCGTTCTTTATCAGCACAATATGAGCATACTATATTAGTTACAGAACATGGATGCGATATTTTAACATGGCGTAAAGACGAAAAAATTTCTCAAAAATTATTTAATAAAAATGAAATTTGAAAATACTTTTACTTGATTAATAATACATTAGGTCAAATAACAAAATGTACTCATTAAAAAAAATTATTGAAGAAGCATATAAAAAAAAACATAATATAAATAATGATATTTTAAACAAAATTGATTATGTCATACAATTATTAAACAGTGGAACTGTAAGAGTTGCAGAAAAAAAAGATAATATATGGATCACGCATACATGGTTAAAAAAAGCAGTTTTGTTGTATATGTATATAAAACGAAATAATCTTATATCAGGTAATCATACAAATTATTACGATAAAATTCCATTAAAATATGAAAAATACGATGCAAAAAGATTTCAAAAAGAAAAAGTTAGAATTGTACCACCAGCAACAGTTAGATATGGTTCATTTATTAATCATAATACAGTGATTATGCCTTCTTATGTAAATATTGGTGCGTATATTGATGAAGGAACTATGATTGATACTTGGGCTACGGTAGGTTCTTGTGCTCAAATTGGTAAAAATGTACATTTATCTGGTGGTGTTGGAATAGGAGGCGTATTGGAACCATTACAAAATAATCCTACAATCATTGAAGATAATTGCTTTATCGGAGCACGTTCTGAAATTGTAGAAGGAGTGATTGTAGGAAAAGGATCAGTAATTTCTATGGGTGTTTTTATTGGAAAAAGCACTAAAATATATGATAGAGAAACTGGTAATATTTTTTATGGGAAAATACCTGATAATTCTGTGGTAGTTTCTGGAAGTTTACCATCAAAAGATAAAAATTATAATCTTTACGCTGCTGTTATTGTAAAAAAAGTTGATTCAAAAACATTAAGTAAAACAGAAATCAATCAATTATTAAGAAATATAAAATAAATTTTAATACAATCCGCCCAATTTAACTCGGGCGGAATGATTAGTAATTATTCACTTACTAAATTATTCGCTTACTAAGTATATATTATGGATTCCTCTTTTTACACTAAACACTAATATTTTTGGTTTCGTGTTCAAAATTATTCTTAATTCTTCTAAATTTGTTATGGATTTTTGATTTACTGCAATGATAATATCATCTTTTTTAAAACCAATTTTTGATGCTTCAGTATTTAATTTTACATTTTCTACTTTTACACCCTTTTCTCCATTTAATACATAATTACTTAAATTTGCTCCTTCAATACCTATATAATTGTTATTTAAATTAATATTATTTTTTAAAGAATGCTTTAATTCTACAATAATATTTTTAATTTTTCCTTCTCTAAATATTCCTAATTCCATTTTTGTAGTAACTGGTAAAGAACTAACCTCAGCACGTAATGCAGAAAAACTAGAAATTGGTTTTTTATTTAAAGAAATAATAATATCACCAGCTTTAATACCTGATTCAAACGCAGAAGAATTAGGTAAAACTTGACTTACAAAAGCACCTTTTTGTGCATTTATCTTCATAACTTTTGCTAAATCTGAATTTAACTCCATACCTATTATTCCTAATTCTCCTCGTCTTACCTGTCCAAATTGAACCATTTGCGAAGTTAAGTTTTTTACCATGTTTCCAGGGATAGCAAAACCTATTCCGATATTTCCACCATCTGGCGCTAAAATAGCAGTATTAATTCCTATTAACTCACCATTTAAATTGACTAATGCTCCACCAGAATTTCCTCTATTAATTGCAGCATCAGTTTGAATAAAATTTTCATAATGCTCAATATTTAATCCACTACGACCCAAAGCAGAAATAATACCTGAAGTGACAGTTTCACCAAGACCATAAGGATTACCAATAGCAACAGTATAATCTCCAACTCGTAAAGTATCAGAATCAGCAATTTTTATTGCACTAAGATTACTTGCATCTTTTAATTGTATTAAAGCAATATCAGAACGAGCATCTTTTCCGATTATTTGAGCCTCATACCGACGTCCATCACTTAACTGTACTTGAATTTTATTTGCATGTTCTACAACATGATTATTAGTTACTGCATATCCTTTGTTTGCATCAATAATAACTCCAGAACCTAACGCATGAAACTTTTCATTTGTATTATTTTCAGAATTTGGGCTAACACCACAAAAAGGGGAATGTCGAAATGGTGAATTACCTTGACAAAAAGGAGAATTATCTCCAAAAAATGGTTGAAATTGATGAGGTAAACGAGAAGTACGTACAACAGTACTTCCTTCTATGTTAATACTAATTACTGAAGGCATGACTTTTTCTAGCATTGGTGCTAAACTAGGAGCTATTTGCTGAGAAAAATTAGTATTTTTACTAAAATTTCCTGAAGACATTCCAAAGCTTAGCGATAGTGTTAAAAGTAATATTACTTTGTTTAATATTATCATCTTTACTTTTTTCATTGTTTCTTTCTCGTTATTACAATCTAATCTATAAATAAAATTTATTTTTTATGATAATTATTATAAAAACAAAACATTTTTTATTATACACTTCATCACTCTTTAACTCCATGAATCGTTATATCTAATTATACATATTAGTATTAATATATATTTTTAAAAAATTGACTATAAAAAATTATTTTTAAAAATCAAAAAAATAATAATTATTATACTTTAAAAAACAAATAATTTTATTTTTTTACTAAGAAAACGTTTTATAAAACAAGGATTAGAACTATTTATGTCTTTTAAAATCATTTTTAATATTTTTTTGTGTTCTATTATTTTCTTAATTATTTTTTATAATAAATCTTTAATAAAAACTAAAGAAAAAAAAAATATTACAGTATTACAAGGAAAAACTATGGGAACATATTGGCAAGTTAAAATTCCTAATTTAAAAAAAAAAATATATATTAAACATTTAATTCAAACATGTTTAAATAAAGATGAAACAATGCTTTCTTCTTGGAAGAAAAAATCGATAGTATCTCAATTTAATAAACGAAAAAAAAATGAACTGCAAATTATTAACAAAAATTTTTATCATATCATTTCAAAAGCAATAGAAATAAATAAAAAAACTAATGGAAAATTAGATATTACAATTGGTTCATTAATTAATATATGGGGATTTGGAAACACATCAAAACCTAATAGATATCCTTCTGCTATTAAAATAAAAAAAAATATTGCTATTTCAGGAATTCAACACTTAAAAATTATAAAAAAAAAGTTTTTTATCTACTTAAAAAAAGACATCGATAGTATAAAAATTAATCTTTCTACTTTAGGAGAAGGTTTTGCTGTAGATCATTTATCATACGTTCTAAATAAACAAAAAATAAAAAATTATACTATTTCCGTCGGAGGAACAGTATTAGTTAAAACAAAAAACAATAAAGAAAAACCTAAAATAATCGCAATTCAAAAACCCATTGATCAATACCAATCGGCACATTTACTAATTTATCTCAAAAATAACTCAATCAGTACAGCAGGAAGCTATCGCAACTATTATTATCTTCAAGGAAAACGTATTTCACATTTAATTGATCCTGATACTGGAAAACCTATAACACATAACTTGGTATCAGTCAGTGTTATTGCTCATACTGCTTTAGAAGCGGATAGTTGGGATACAGGATTACTTATAATGGGCTTTAAAAAAGCTAAAAAATTAATATTAAAAGAAAAACTGTCTGTTTGTCTTATAACGAAGAAAAAAAATATTTTTTTAACATGGATGTCTCCTAAATTTAAAAAATTTCTAATTAAAGAAAACAATTTTTAAACAAATGAAAATTCAATGAATATAAATTTAATAGAATCTACTAATTGATAATATCCGATATATTTGTAATAATAAATACTGTTTATTATTTACTTAAAAAACAAATAATATTAATTCAAATAAAACTAATATTTTTAAAGATATTAAAATTATTTTTAAAATCTCTACATTAAATAGCGCTAATTTTATCTAGATAAACTACAGGATAAACTGATAGATAGCGAAATAGGAAACTAAACCTAATACTAAATTAGTATCCTGGAGGAGACAATGGAAATATTATCAGGAGCCGAAATGGTCGTTAGATCATTAATTAATCAAGGAGTACAACATATCTTTGGTTATCCTGGTGGCGCCGTACTAGATATTTATGATGCTCTAAAAACTATTGGTGGTGGAATTGAACATATTTTGGTAAGACACGAGCAAGCAGCAACTCATATGGCCGATGGATATGCTCGTTCTACTGGTAAAACCGGTGTAGTATTAGTTACTTCTGGACCAGGCGCAACTAATGCTATTACTGGAATCGCTACTGCATACATGGATTCCATTCCTATGGTTGTAATATCGGGTCAAGTTCCTTCTTCATTAATTGGTTACGATGCTTTTCAAGAATGTGACATGATTGGTATTTCCCGTCCAATAGTTAAACATAGTTTTCTAGTAAAAAAAACAGAAGATATACCAATAGTTTTTAAAAAAGCTTTTTGGCTAGCAGGAAGTGGACGTCCAGGACCTGTGGTAATCGATGTGCCAAAAGATATATTAAAGAAAGAAAATAAATATAAATGGCCAGAAAATGTTTCTATACGTTCATACAACCCAATAACAAAGGGACATAAAAGACAAATTAAAAAAGCTCTTCATACACTATTAAAAGCTAAAAAGCCTGTAATTTATGCTGGTGGTGGAGTAATTAGCTCTCAAAGTAATAAAGAGTTATTTTTATTTGCAACAAAAATAAATTGTCCTGTTACAACTTCTTTAATGGGATTAGGTGCTTTTCCAGGCAATCATCCTCAAAGTATTTCTATGTTAGGAATGCATGGTACTTATGAAGCAAATATGAGTATGCATCATGCAGATGTAATTTTTGCGATCGGTGTTCGATTTGATGATAGAACAACAAATAATCTAAATAAATATTGTCCAAATGCTATTATTCTACATGTTGATATTGATCCTACCTCTATTTCTAAAACTGTTTCAGCCAATATACCTATTGTAGGAGATGCAAAATATGTTTTACAAAAAATGCTTCAATTACTCAAAGAAGAAAAAAATCTTCTAGATTTAAAAGATTGGTGGGATGTTATTAAAAAATGGAAAAAAGTCAATAGTTTAAAATATTATCAAAACAATAATAAGATTAAACCTCAAACAGTCATTCAAACTATTTTTAAGTTAACAAAAGGAAATGCTTACATAACTTCAGATGTTGGACAACATCAAATGTTTACTGCATTATATTATCATTTTGACAAACCAAGACGTTGGATCAATTCAGGTGGATTAGGTACAATGGGATTTGGATTTCCAGCAGCTTTAGGTGTAAAATTAGCACTACCCAAAGAAACTGTCATTTGTATAACTGGAGATGGTAGTATACAAATGAATATTCAAGAACTATCTACTGCAAGACAATATAATTTAGCTATATTAATATTAAATCTTAATAATTCTTCTCTAGGTATGGTTAAACAATGGCAAGATATGATTTATTCTGGACGACATTCCCATTCTTATATGGATTCACTTCCAGATTTCGTAAAACTAGCAGAATCTTACGGACATGTTGGTATTCAAATTACTCAATTTAGAGAACTTGAAAACAAATTAATACTAGCATTAGATGAATTATCTCATGGAAATTTAGTTTTTGTCGATATCCAAGTAGATACTTCTGAGCATGTTTATCCTATGCAAATTCAAGGTGGTGGCATGAATGAAATGTGGCTAAGGAAAAAAGAGGATAAATAAAAAAATATGCGAAGAATTTTATCTATTTTAATAGAAAATGAATCAGGTGCACTATCACGAGTTATTGGACTATTTTCGCAAAGAGGATATAATATAGAAACTATAACGGTAGCACCAACTCCAGATCCTTCTTTATCACAAATGACTATACAAACAATTGGAGATGAAAAAAATATAGAGCAAATTGAAAAACAACTTCATAAATTAATAGACGTATTAAGAGTAATACAAATTGGACAATCCTCTCATATAGAACGTGAAATTATGTTGTTAAAAGTACGAACAAATAATTCTAAAAAAGATGATATCAAACATACCACTGAAGTATTCAGAGGACAAATTGTAGATATCACATCTACAACATATATACTTCAATTGTCAGGTACCACAAAAAAATTAGATTCTTTTTTGAAAATTATACGAAATATATCAGAAATTATTGAAGTAACTCGTTCTGGTATTATTGGTATTTCACGTGGATAATTTATTATATTTAATAAAAAATAACTATTTTTTTGATTCATAAATAAAATTAATTACTTACTTATAAATACTAAAAAATATTTATTTTTATTAAAAATTGTTATTTTTATCTTAAACATACTACAAATTTTTTTAAAACATGGTCGTATTATTAATATGACCGTGTTTTATCAAAAATAAATATTCATAAGCACCAAAAATGAATAATAAAATCAAACACATTCCAGTAATGATGGAAGAATCAATTCAATCTTTACAAATAAATAAAAATGGTATTTATATTGATAGTACATTTGGTATGGGAGGACATTCAAACGAAATTCTAAAAAATTTAGGAAAAAATGGAAAATTATATGCACTTGATAAAGATCCTAACTCTGTTTCCATAGGAAAAAAAATTAAAGATGCACGTTTTTGTATAATTCATGAAACCTTTTCAAATTTATTACATTATGCAAAATGTAAAAAAATAATAGGAAAAGTCAATGGAATTATATTTGACTTAGGGGTTTCTTCATTACAAATTGACGATAATAAAAGAGGTTTTTCATTTAAAAATGACGGTCCTTTGGATATGCGAATGAATCCTAATTATGGAATTTCTGCATCAGATTGGTTATTTAAAAGTGATGTTAAAACAATAGCTCGAGTTTTAAAAAATTTTGGAGAAGAAATTTTTTCACAAAAAATAGCTCGCTCTATTAATTATCGAAATAAAATAAAAAAAATAACTAGTACTAGAGAATTATCTGAGATTATTAAAAAATCAATACCCATGAAAAACAGATTTAAACATCCGGCAAAAAGAAGTTTTCAAGCAATTAGAATTCATATCAATAAAGAATTAGAAGAGCTTAAACAATCTTTGGACAGCACATTAAAAATATTAAAATCAGGAGGACGTATATCAATTATTAGTTTTCACTCTTTAGAAGACAGAATAGTAAAACAATTTATGGTAAAACATAGTAAAAAAGCAATTGTTCCACATGGTGTTCCAATAACAGAAGAACAATTAAATAAATTAAAAAAACCTCAATTAAAGATTATTAATCGCATTTTTCCAACAAAATATGAAGTAAAAAATAATCCTAGATCAAGAAGCTCAATACTACGTACTGCAGAAAAAAATAAAAATGAATACTAAACGTTATGATTTATTTGAAATTATTAAAAGTGATTTTATTTTAAATTGGAAAATACATTTAATTTTATTTATAGCAATTATAATATCAGCAAGTTTTGTTGTAATTACGGTTTATAAAACTCGTCTATTAATTACAAAAGAAGAAAATCTTATTTTAAAAAAAAACAAAAAAAAAATGAATGGAGAAATTTAATAATTGAAAAAAATGCTTTATCTATCCCAAATTACACTTCAAAAAAATAATTTCCATCAATTAAATTTGATACCTTGAAAAAAACTTAGTTAACAATATAAATATATAGATATTACCTAATAAATGTACAAAAAAAATTATGTATAAAAAAAAAAATAATATTTCAAGAACAAAAAAGTTAAAAAAAAAATTTCATATGAATTATCGTTTTTTTACATTATATAGTTTTATTTTTTTATCTCTAGTTATTTTAATATTTCGTGTTTTTTTCTTGCAAATTATTAATACAAATGAGCTGATTAATGAAGGAGATAGAAGAACTCTAAGAATACAATCACTACTTAGCACAAGAGGAATTATTAATGATCGATTAGGATATCCGTTAGCAGTCACTGTATTAATGAACGCTGTATGTGCAGATCCTACAGTGGTAATTAATCAAAAAAATATCAGTCATGATTTAAAATGGAAAGCTTTATCAGAAGCTATTTCTATTCCACTAAAAAAAATAATTTTTGATATTAACAAGCATAAAAAATCAAAATTTATTTATTTAGCTCGACAAATTACTCCTGAAATAGGGGAATATATTAAAAAACTAAAATTATCTGGAATATTTTTGCTAAAAGAATCAAAAAGATACTATACTTCTGGAAAAATTGCTGCTCAACTAATAGGAATAACTAATATAGATGGACAAGGAATCGAAGGAATAGAAAAAAGCTTTAATAAGTTATTAATGGGAAAACCAGGAAAAATCAAAATAAGAAAAGATAAAAAAGGACAAGTTATTGAAAAAATCCCTTTAATAGATAAATTTGCCTCTAATAATTTAACTTTAAGTATAGATCAAAAACTTCAAACAATAGTATATTACAAATTATATGAAGCGGTAAAGAAAAACGATGCCGATTCAGGAACTGCTGTTTTAATTGATATTAAAACTGGTGAAATTTTAGCTATGGCTAATAGCCCTGCATACAATCCAAACAATATAACAAATGCTATTAAAAAAAATATTCGTAATAAAGCTATTACAGATATGTTTGAACCTGGATCTACAATAAAACCAATAGTAATAATGGAGGGTTTAAAACTAGGAGTAATCAAAGAAAACTCAATTATAAATACCAAACCATACTTAATAAAAAAACACAAAATCAAAGATGTATCGTATCATGAAAAACTTTCTATAACAGGAATATTACAAAAATCAAGCAATGTTGGAATATCAAAAGTTGCATTATCTATACCAACGACAAAATTAATTGAAAGTTATTTAAAATTTGGATTGGGTCAACCAACTCAATTAGGACTAATCGGAGAAAAAAAAGGTTTTTTTCCAAAAAAAACCAATTGGTCTGACTTAGAAAAAGCTACATTTTCATTTGGATATGGTTTTATGGTAACCCCTCTTCAACTGGCACGATTATATGCAACCATTGGAAGTTATGGAATTTATCGTCCACTTTCAATTATAAAAATTAATACACCAGTAAAAGGAACAAGAGTTTTCCCTAAAAAATATGTACAAAATGTAATTAAAATGATGGAAAGCGTTGCTAAAAAAGGAGGTGGAGGAACCAAAGCAGCTATTCAAGGATATCGTGTTGCTATTAAAACAGGAACTGTAAAAAAAGTTGGTATTCATGGATCTTATATTAATAAATATATTGCCTATACAGCAGGAATAGCTCCGGCTAGTAATCCAAAATTTTCATTAATAATAATGATTGATAATCCCAAGAGAGGAGAATATTATGGAGGCGC
>NZ_CP034870.1:223883-245144 GCF_005081185.1 Buchnera aphidicola (Lipaphis pseudobrassicae) | reverse complement strand
TTTAAATATAGATAGTAGAAATTTAATAAAAGGAAGTTTATTTATAGCTGTTTCAGGAATAAAAACAGATGGACGTAATTTTATTTTTGATGCTATTACCAAAAAAGCAGCTGCAATTTTATGTGAAACAAAAAAAAAAGAAAATCATGGATTATATCATTTTATTAATGAAATTCCTATTATATATTTTTTTAAACTTTCTGAAAACATTTCAATGTTAGCAGGTCGTTTTTATAAACAACCGGGAAAAAAAATAAAAATTATTGGTGTTACTGGAACTAACGGGAAAACTACTGTAACGCATTTAATTAATCAATGGAGTGAAATCTTAGGAACTAAAACAGCAACTATTGGAACACTAGGAAACGGTTTTTATAATTCGTTATACCCAACAAAAAATACAACACCTTCAGCTATTTACATACAATCATTTTTACAAATGATGTTAGAAAAAAAAACTAAATTAGTTACTATGGAAGTTTCATCACATGGTTTAATACAACATCGTGTTAAAAGTATTCCTTTTGAAATTGGAATATTTACAAATCTTAGTCAAGATCATTTAGATTATCATAAAAATATGAAACAATATGAATTAGCAAAATGGTTATTATTTAGCACACATTCGGTAAGAAAAATCATATTAAATGCAAATGATGAATATGGAAAAATATGGTTAAAAAAATTATTTAATTATCACACTGTAGCTGTTACTATTAAAGACAATAAACAAAAACAATATGCAAAAAAATGGATAAACGCTACTAAAGTTAAATATGAAAAAAATTCAACTAATATTAGATTTGAATCAAGTTGGGGAGAAGGAAATTTATCATCTTGTTTAATAGGAAAATTTAATGTTATAAATTTATTATTATCATTAGCTTCTCTTTTAGAATTAGGTCATGATATATCAAACTTAATTGCAACATCTCGTTCAATAAAACCTATAAATGGTCGAATGCAAATTTTTATTCGTAATAAACAACCAATTTTTATTATTGATTATGCACATACTCCTGATGCATTAGAAAAAGCACTTACCACAATTCGTTTACATTATCATAAAAATTACATATGGTGTATATTTGGATGTGGAGGTGAAAGAGATAAAAAAAAACGTCCTATAATGGGTTCTATAGCAGAAAAAATAGCAGATAAAATCATTCTTACAAATGACAATCCAAGAAATGAAAAAGAAATGAATATTATTAACGATATATTAATGGGCTGTCAAAAAAAAAATATATTAACAATTCTAAATAGAAAAAAAGCAATACATTATGCTTTTTATCAATCAAAACTAAATCATATAATTTTTATAGCAGGAAAAGGTCATGAAAAAATACAAATTATTCAAGACAAATGTATTAATTATTCAGATGAAGCAACAGTTTTAAATTTATTGGAAAAAAAACATGATTTCTCTATCCTTAAAAAAAATAGCTAAAATTATTAACGGAAATTTATATGGATCAGACTTAATAATAAATCACATAGTTATTGATACCAAAAAAGTTGTTCCAGATTGTTTGTTTATTGCGTTAATAGGTAAAAAATTTGATGCTCATATTTTTATAAAAGATGCTATTTCTCAAGGATGTTCTGCAGTTATAACACAAAAAAAAATAAAATATTGCATTTCTTATATTGTAGTAAAAAATACATCTATGGCTTTAGGTCAAATTGCTTCTTGGATTAGAAAAATAACCAATGCAAAAATATTAGCTATTACAGGTTCGTGTGGTAAAACTTCTGTCAAAGAAATGACAGCTTCTATATTAGCACAAAATGGAAAAACAATATCTACCACTGGAAATTTAAATAATAATATCGGTGTTCCTATTACTTTATTAAAACTTACGTTAGAACACCAATATGGTGTAATTGAATTAGGTGCTAATCAACCAGGTGAAATTTTCTATACTAGTAATATTAGTCAACCAGAAGTTGTATTAATAAATAATATCTATTATGCTCATTTAAAAGGATTTAAATCACTTATAGGAGTATCTAATGCAAAATCAGAAATATTCTCTGGATTAAAAAATCATGGTACAGTAGTTATAAACTTAGATAGTCATCATCTTTCCAGTTGGAAAAAAAAAATACAAAAAAAAAATATTTTATACTTTTCTATTAAAAAAAAAAACTCAGTAACTTTTTTTCTAGTAATATTAAAATTCATAGATATGGTACTTCTTTTACAATACATACACCCTCTGGAACAATAAATATTTCGTTACCTTTTTTAGGCTATCAAAGTATATCTAATGTATTAGCCGCAACTGCACTAGCTTTCTCTATTAACATACCTTTAAAAAAAATAAAAAATGGACTATTAAAAACTCCTATTGTATCTGGAAGACTCGAGCTGATTCAATTAAAACCTCATAAAATTTTAATAAATGATACTTATAATGCTAATGTTTCGTCTATGATTGCAGCGATTAAAGTATTAGAAAATATGCCAAAATATAAAATATTAGTTACAGGAGATATGTCTGAATTAGGAGAAAAAAGTATTTTATATCATAAAATGATAGGAAATATTGCAAATTTATCTAATATAGATGAAATTCTTACTATTGGTAATAGAAGTTATGAAATAAGTAAAACATTTAATAATGGTAAACATTTTTTTACAAAAGAAAAATTAAATAAATATTTAAAAAAAATTTTTTTTGAAAGAGAAAAAATTACAATTTTAGTTAAAGGTTCTCGAAATGCAAAAATGGAGAAAATAGTACAAAATTTAATTAAAGAGAGTCAAGAACATGTTAATTTGGTGGTATAAATATCTAAATAATTATTCTAATAATATTTCTTATATTTCATTTCGTGCAATATTTAGTTTATTAACTGCTTTTTTTATAAATTTGTTTATTGGACCTTATTTTATAAAATTTTTTAGAAAAATACAACAATACCAAATAATAAGAAAAAATGGACCTAAAAACCATTATACGAAAAATAATACCCCTACTATTGGTGGTTTATTTATTATAATTTCTATAGTAGTTTCAACAATTTTATACTGTGATTTATCTAACAATTATGTTTGGTATGTTATAAGTGTTTTGCTCTCATATGGTTTGATTGGTTATTTAGATGATTACAAAAAAATAAAATATAATAATTCTTGGGGATTAACACCTTTTTGTAAATATTTTTTATTGTCTATTGTTGCTTTAGGAATAATTTATACAATGTATAACGATAGTGAAAAAGTTATTTCTACTCAATTAATAATTCCTTTTTTTAAAAAAAATATTGAAATCAATTATTTACATATATTTCTATCTTATTTTGTTATTGTTGGTACTAGTAATGCAGTGAATTTAACAGACGGATTAGATGGTTTAGCTATTATGCCTGTGATTCTATTAGCATGTGGTTTTACGTTAATATCTTTACTAAGTATTGACATAAAAAATTCTAATTATTTAAATGTAGATTATATACAAAATTCAAATGAATTAGTTGTATTATGTACTGCAATTATTGGATCGGGATTAGGATTTTTATGGTTCAATAGTTATCCTGCAAAAATATTTATGGGAGATATTGGATCTTTATCATTAGGAGGATGTTTAGGAACAATGGCAATACTATTGCATCAAGAGTTATTGCTAATAATAATGGGAGGCGTATTTGTATTTGAAACTATATCTGTTATTTTGCAAATTATATCATTTAAAATCAGAAAGAAAAGAATTTTTAAAATGGCTCCAATTCATCATCATTATGAAATGAAAGGAATATTAGAACCTATAATAGTTGTAAGATTCTGGATTATTTCATTGATATTACTGTTAATCAGTCTTATATCTTTAAAGGTTTGTTGATGATCTATAATTACTCTAATAAAAAAATATTAATCTTAGGAATGGGATTAACAGGAATATCATGTATTAATTTTTTTTTAAAACAAGGTGTAAAGCCAAAAATTATTGATGAATCTAAACATCCTGTTCTTTTAGAAAAAATACCTAAAAATATTGAATATCGTCTAGGAACATTAAATCATAAATGGATTTTAGAATCAGACTTAATTATTATAAGTCCAGGAATTTCTTCCTTCATACCTATTTTAGTTCATGCACGTTCTTTAGGAATTGAAATTATTAGTGATATAGAATTATTTTCTAGAGAAACAAATATCCCTATCATTTCAATTACAGGAACTAATGGAAAAAGTACCGTATCTAAGATGGTTGAAAAAATTGCAAAAAAATCAGGTTATAAAGCACTGTTAGGTGGTAATATCGGTATTCCTGCTTTAGAAATGCTTGATGAAAAAGCAGACTTATATATATTGGAATTATCTAGTTTTCAACTAGAAAATATATTTATGTTAAAATCAAAAATAGCTGTAGTACTTAATATTAGTGAAGATCATATCAATAGATATCCAAAAGGATTCAAACAATATCAAGAAACTAAATTATCTATTTATGAAAAAGCAGAAATTTGTATTATACATGTAAAACATCAAGTAAAAAGTAATATTTATAATAAAAACTTTAAAAAATGGATTACTTTTGGCGGAAAAAAAAGCGATTATCAAGTTTATTGCAATAAAAAAAATGCTATATTATGTCATAATAACAAAAAAATATTTGAGTTAAAAAAAACATCATTATATGGTTATCACAATTATGAAAACGCATTAGTTGCTTTAGCTATCTCTGATATGATGAAATTTCCCAGAAATTGTGTAATAGATGTAATTAAAAATTTTTCAAGTTTACCACATCGGTTTCAAGTAATACATAAAGCAAAAGGAATAGAGTGGATCAATGATTCTAAATCTACTAATGTAAACAGTACTCAAGTAGCTTTAAATTCTTTAAACATTACAGGAACAATACGATTACTATTAGGTGGAGATAGAAAATCTGCAAATTTTAGCATATTGAAAAATAATTTTGAAAAACTAAAAATAAAAATTTACTGTTTTGGAAAAGATGGTGAATATCTTTCAAAAATATGTAAAAAAAAATCTATCTACGTTAACACCTTAACACAAGCAATGCAATTAATTAAAAAAGAAGTTGTATCAGGTGATACAGTGCTTTTATCTCCTGGATGCAGCAGTTTAGATCAATTTTCTAGTTTTGAAGAGAGAGGTGATCTTTTTACAAAAATTACAAAAGAAATAATTTCTTAATATATTTGACAAAAATTTAAAAATATAGAAAAAACAGTATGAAAAATTCATGTGTCATATTATATGATCGTGTATTAGTTTGGTTGAGTTTAAGTATATCTGCAATTGGATTAATAATGGTCATTTCCACATCTATTCCTATAGGTCAAAGTCTGTATAAAGATCCATTTTTTTTCGTAAAAAGAGAAATATTTTATTTTTTCTTAATATTTTTTTTATCTTTTTTTTTCTTACGAATTCCTATTATTTATTGGAAAAAAAAAAGTAAAATTATACTAATAATATCAATTATATTGCTTATATCTGTTTTATTAATAGGCCATTCAGTACATGGATCTTCTAGATGGATAAATATAGGATTATTACATATACAACCTTCAGAAATATCTAAAATTTCATCTTTTTGTTACATATCTAGTTATTTATCACGTAAACATAAAGAAGTACGTAATAATTTTTGGGGATTTTTTAAACCCATGAGTATTGTTATAATACAGTCTATTTTATTATTAGCAGAACCTGATCTAGGAAGCGTAATCGTTATTTTTTTTACTAGTTTATCTATTTTATTTCTTTCTGGTGCTAAAATAGGACAATTTTTAGTAATTATATTTATTAGCATAATAACAATTATTTTATTAATAATAATAGAACCTTATCGTATAAAAAGAATATTATCTTTCTGGAATCCTTGGGAAGATCCATTTGGAAATGGTTATCAATTGACACAATCTTTAATGGCATTAGGACGTGGTAATTTTTTTGGTCAAGGTCTTGGAAATTCAATACAAAAACTAGATTATTTACCTGATGCACATAGTGATTTTATATTTTCTATTATAGGTGAAGAATTAGGTTATATAGGATCAGTGTCTGTACTTTTGATGATTTTTGGTATTTCTTTCCGAGCAATGTATATTGGAAAAAAAGCCATAGAAAAAAAACAAATTTTTTCTGGATTTTTAGCATGCTCTATTGGTATTTGGATTGGATTTCAAACATTAATCAATGTTGGTGCAGTTACTGGAATTTTGCCTACTAAAGGGCTAACTTTACCACTAATTAGTTATGGTGGATCAAGTTTAATTATTAATTCAATAGCTATTTTTTTTCTCTTAAGAATTGATTTTGAAACAAAATTAAGAATGGCACAAGCTTTTCCCAGAGGAAACTGAATGATTTCTAAAAGAATAATTATAATGGCAGGTGGAAGTGGTGGTCATGTCTTTCCAGGATTAACGATAGCAAAATATTTAGTTAAAAAAGGATGGGAAGTAAATTGGATAGGAACAAAAAATAACATTGAATCTCAAATTGTTCCACAAAATGGTATTAAAATTCATTTTATTAAAATCAAAGGATTGCGTAATGCTAGTTTAAAAAACTTAATTTGTTCACCGATATATATATTCAATGCTTTTTATCGAGTAAAAAAAATTATCAAAGATTGGTCTCCAGATATTATGTTAGGAATGGGTGGATACGTTTCTGGTCCCGGTGGGATGGCTGCTTGGTATTCTAAAATTCCATTTATTTTACATGAACAAAATAAAATTGCTGGGATTACTAATAAGTGGTTATCTAAAATATCTACAAAAAACATGCAAGCTTCATCAGGAGCTTTAATTAATGCTGAAATAGTAGGTAATCCAGTAAGTCAAAGTATCATAAATGTTCTTCCTCCTGAAGATCGTTTTAAAAATCGAAAAGGACCTTTAAGGGTATTAGTAGTAGGAGGAAGTCAAGGTGCTTCAATACTAAACAATATTTTTCCAGAAGTTGCATTCGTATTAAAAGAAAAAATTATTGTTTGGCATCAAGTAGGTGATCATGAATTAGAACAAACTAAAAAAAAATATAAAAAACTAGAACTAAAATCAAATATTGTGACTAATTTTATAAATAATATAGCATCTGCATATAAATGGGCTGATATAATTGTTTGTCGTTCTGGAGCTTTGACTGTAAGCGAAATATCTGTAGTAGGATTAGGTGCTATTTTTATACCTTATCCACATAAAGATAAACAACAGCATTTAAATGCACAAGACTTAAAAAAAATTGGAGCTGCAAAAATCATTGATCAATCATTTGTGAATAATCACTTAATAATTAATACACTTAGAAAATTAAATAGAGAAAAACTTCTTATTATGGCAAAAAAAGCTTACTCTTTAGGTATACGTGATTCAATGTCAAAAATTTTTAAAATTATTGATGATACATCTAATAAAATATAAAAATTATGTTTCTAAGAGATACTTTAACAATTAAAAATTAAAAGATAAAAGTATGAACATTAAAGAAATTAAAAATATTAATTTTTTTATTGATGATATAAAAAAAATAAAAAATATTCATTTTATTGGTATTGGTGGATCAGGAATGGGAGGCCTTGCTTTAATTTTATTAAAATTAGGTTATAAAATCAGTGGATCTGATTTATTAGAAAATACAATGACAAAACAACTAATTAAATTAGGAGCCAAAATATATTTTCAACATTCTGAAAAAAACGTTAAAAATACTGATCTGATTATTAAATCTAGTGCTATTAAATTAGACAATAAAGAAATAATTACAGCAAAAAAAGATAATATTCCTATATTGTTAAGAGCAGAAATGCTTCAAATATTAATGAAATTTAAAACTGGAGTAGCAATTGCTGGAACACATGGTAAAACTACTACTACGTCTATGATTTTAGAAATATGCGTTAAAAGTAGAATGAATTTAACTTGTATTAATGGAGGTTTAATAAAATCTATTAATTCTCATGCAAAATTAGGTGATTCTGAGTACTTAATTGTAGAAGCTGATGAAAGTGATGCTTCATTTTTATATCTAAATCCATCTATAATTATTGTTACAAATATTGAAAGGGACCATATGGATTACTATGATGATTTTAAAATGTTAACAGAAACATTTTTAAAATTTTTAAAAAAAATACCTTGCTACGGAACAGCTATAATATGTATAGATAATTTTCCTATTTCTAATATTTGTTCTAAAATCAAATGTAGAATTATAACGTATGGATTTGATAAAAATGCAGATGTTCGTATTGTTAATTATCAACAACATTATTTTCTAGGATATTTTACATTAATTGTAAAAAACAAAATGAAATTAAATATCACGTTAAATATGCCAGGAAAGCATAATGCTCTCAATGCTGCAGCTGCTGTTTCGTTTTCTATAAATCAAGGATTAAAAAAAAATGATATAATTACAGCACTAAAATACTTTCAAGGTACTTCTAGAAGATTTGAATATATTGGATGTTTTTCAATTAAAAACAAAAAGAACAAAAACAATAGTGTTATGTTGATAGATGACTATGGACATCATCCTACAGAATTATCTGAAACTATTCAAACAATAAAAATTAGTTGGCCTAAAAAAAACTTAATAATGATATTTCAACCACATAGGTATACAAGAACATATAATTTATATTATGAATTTGTTAAAGTTTTATCAACAGTCGATACGCTTTTAATGCTAAATGTATATTCTGCTAATGAAAAATTTATATCTGGAGCAGATAGCTATTCACTTTATAAAGATATAAAAAAAAATAAAAAAACTGATATAACTTTCATTTCTAATCATAAATTTATATTAAATACACTTATTTCTAAGCTTAAAGGAAACGATATTGTTTTAATACAAGGAGCAGGAAATATCAATAAAATCATAAAAGAAATATTCATTTAAAAAAATAAAAAAAGGAATACATGAAAAAAAAAATAGCGGTTTTATTAGGTGGAACATCTTCTGAAAGAGAAATTTCAATACGGTCAGGAAACTATATAGTTCAGAGTTTATTAAAATCTGGTTTTAATGTACATGCAATTGACACATATAACTATTCTATTACTGATTTAAAAAAAGAAAAATTTGATAAAGTATATATAGCATTACATGGTAAAGGAGGAGAAGATGGTAGTATTCAAGGAGTTCTTGAATATTTGAAAATTCCTTACACAGGAAGTGGTATAATGGCTTCTGCAATATCTATAGATAAATTCAGAACTAAATTATTGTGGAAATCTCATAATTTACCGATCATACCAGATGTGTATATTAAAAAAAATGCCATACCATTAAATACTTATGCAATAAAACAAATATTAAAATTAAAATTTCCTGTTTTAGTAAAACCAAATAATCAAGGATCTAGCATAGGAATTACATTAGTATCTTCTGCAAAAGAACTTAGTAAAGGCATTAATCTCGCTGCCAATTATAATGATGACATTTTAATTGAACAATTTATCATAGGTAAGGAATATACAGTTTCTATTTTAAACCAAAAAACATTGCCTATCATTAATATTTCTACAAGAAATAGTTTCTATGACTATAATGCTAAATATAAATCTAGTTCTACAGAATATTTATGTCCTAGTAAATTAAATATAAAACAAGAAAAAAAACTAAATGAAATAGCAATTTCAGCATGGAATATATTAGGTTGTAAAGGATGCGGAAGAATTGATGTGATATTAGATCACGAAAATAAATTCTGGTTATTAGAAGTAAATACTATACCAGGTATGACTAATCGTAGTTTAGTTCCGATCGCAGCAAAAGAAGCTGGAATATCATTTGATAAATTAGTTTTACTAATTTTAAATATAAATAATAAAAATTTTTAACAAGCAAGAAACACTAAAAACATTTTTTATATAGTTATCATTATATTTTTTAAAATGTTCATAAAAATAATTATACTATTTACATAAAGTATAAAAAAATAAAGAAATATTTATATAAATTTTTAAAAAATTATAACCTAAAAAAATATTATAACATAAATATAATAAAATAGAAAAATTAAATTTGACTCAAAAAAAGTAATAATTAAAGAAATATAGTACAGGCCAAAGAATAATGATTATATCAAAAGACAGAAAATTAGTAGTCGGATTAGAAATTGGTACTACTAAAGTAGTCACTTTGGTTGGAGAAATATTAGTAGATAATACAATCAAAGTAATTGGATATGGAATATGTTTATCTCAAGGAATTGATAAAGGAAGAGTGAATAATTTAGATACAATTGTTACATGCATACGAGAATCCGTTAATAAAGCTGAAATAATGGCAGATTGTCATATTACTTCTGTATATCTTTCTTTATCTAATAAATATATCAATTGTCAAAATGAAATAGGTATAGTACCTATTTCTGAAGACGAAGTAACAAAAGAAGATTTAGAAAATGTGATACATACAGCAAAATCCGTACAAATTCCTAATGAACATCATATATTACATATAATTCCTCAAGAATATTTAATTGATCAACAATCTGGAATAAAAAATCCCATTGGATTATCTGGTGTACGAATGCAAGTAAAAGTACATTTAATCACTTGTGATCAAAATATGTCTAGAAATATTGTTAAAGCGGTAGAACGATGTGATTTAAAAGTTGATCAAGTAATTTTTTCAGGTCTTGCTTCAAGTAAATCTGTTTTAACTGAAGATGAAAAAAAACTAGGTGTATGTATGATCGATATAGGTGGAGGGACAATTGATTTTACTATTTATATTGATGGTTCTATAAAACATAGTCAAGTTATTCCATATGCAGGAAATATTGTAACTAGTGATATTTCATATGCTTTTAATACTTCTTATACTGATGCAGAAAATATGAAAATTCAATATGGATCAGCTATAAAACCACCTTTAGGATCATCAAAAAACATTGATTGTTCAAATATTAATGGTAACTTTCAAGAAATTTTACAACAAGATGCATTAATAGAAGTTATTGAATCAAGATACATTGAATTATTAAATTTAGTTAAAAAAAATATTTTAAATGTACAAAAAAAACTACATAAAAAAGGTGAAAAATATCAATTATCAAGTGGTATAGTGCTTACTGGAGGTGGATCAAATATTGCTTTTTTAAATAATTGTTCGGAAAAAATATTTCATAAAAAAATACGAATTGCTAAACCATTAAATACATTAGGATTAGCAGAAAATATAAATGAACCAAGCTACTCGACAGTAGTAGGGTTACTACATTATGGAAAAGAATTTTATAAAAATACTGAAAAGAAAAAAAAAGAATTTTCTTTTTTTGAAAAATGGTTTAAACAAATTAATAATTGGTTTAAAAAAGAATTTTAAAAACAATCAACTATACTTAAAACTTTATAAAAATAAAGATAGATAATGGAAATAAATTATGTTTGAACCTTTAGAGTTAAGCAACAACAACGCAATAATTAAAGTAATTGGTGTTGGAGGTGGTGGTGGAAATGCAGTCGAGCATATGATTAAAGAGTGTATTCAAGGAGTTCAATTTTTTGCAATCAATACTGATGCACAAGCGTTAAAAAAAATAGAAGTAGAACAAACTATACAAATCGGAAATAATATAACTAAAGGATTAGGTGCAGGAGCTAATCCAGAAATTGGACGTACTTCAGCTGAAGAAGATAAAGAATCATTAAAATCTGCTTTAGACGGTGCTGATATGGTTTTCATAGCCGCAGGAATGGGAGGAGGAACTGGTACTGGTGCAGCTCCAGTAGTAGCAGAAATTGCAAAAGAATTAGGTATTTTAACTGTTGCTGTAGTAACAAAACCTTTTAATTTTGAAGGTAAAAAAAGAATGATCGTTGCAGATCAAGGTATTATTGAATTGTCAAAACATGTTGATTCTTTAATCACCATTCCAAATGATAAGTTACTCAAAGTCTTAAACCGAGGGATTTCTTTGCTTGATGCATTTAGTGCAGCTAACAATGTTTTAAAAGGAGCAGTTCAAGGTATTGCTGAACTAATTACAAGACCTGGTTTAATGAATGTAGACTTTGCTGATGTACGTACTGTCATGCTAGAAATGGGATATGCAATGATGGGAACTGGAATATCCTCAGGAGACAACCGTGCAGAAGAAGCGGCTGAAATAGCTATATCTAGTCCTTTATTAGAAGATATAGATCTATCTGGAGCACGTGGTGTATTAGTAAATATTACTGCTGGTTTTGATTTGAAATTAGATGAATTTGAAACGGTAGGAAATACTATTAGATCTTTTTCTTCTGATAATGCTACAGTAGTTATAGGAACTTCTCTAGATCCTGATATGAATGACACACTTCGGGTTACAGTTGTTGCTACAGGTATTGGAATGGAAAAACATTCAGATGTTAATCAAATAAAAAATAAATCTTCTAGAGAATTATTAATGGATTATCGATATCAATATTTAAATATTTCTCCAAAAAAAATAGAAAAAAAAATAGTAAAAACAGAAAAAATTGATTCAGAAAACAAAACAAATAAAGAACTAGAATATTTAGACATTCCATCTTTTCTTCGTAAGAAATCAGATTAACTTATTTATATAATTAAAATATACTTTTTAAAAAAATAAATTAAATATTGATTAATGATATCTTTATCTTAATAACTTGTGCCAATAACAAAAAATATTTATTGGCGCATAGAATCTATATTTCATATGTAGATAAAAATATAGAATATATAAAAAATTTTATTTATAATAAAATAAATATTTATTTATTTTGAGAAATAAAATGAAAAATCAACATAAAAAATATATTAAGTTCACTAAAAACGCAGAAAAAAAAATAAATGATCTCATTAAAATAAAAAAAAATAATAATTTAAAATTAAGAATATATATAACTGGAGGTGGATGCAGTGGTTTTCAATATCAATTTGTATTTGATGAACATATAAATCAAGATGATATTATCATCGCTCAAAAAAATACTTCATTAATCATTGATCCTATTAGTTTTCAGTATCTGTATGGAAGTAAAATAGATTATTTAGAAAATTTAGAAGGTTCTAAATTTATAGTATCTAACCCAAACGCAAAGAACACATGTGGATGTGGATTATCATTCAGTATCTAAAACGATATCCACAATTGATGATTTTAATAAAAAATATGATATAAAAAATATGAAAATTGGAATAATAGGTGCAATAAAACAAGAAATTAAAACACTAAAAAAAATTATATGTCCATATAAAACAATAATTGGAAAATATAATATATATATAGGTACTTTTAAAAACAATAATATTTTTTTAATAACTTCAGGAATAGGAAAAGTTTCTGCTAGTATTGCATGCATGATTTTAATTAATTTGTATAAAATAGATGTTATTATGAATACTGGTTCTGCTGGTAGTTTACTTTTATCGTTAAAAATTGGAGATGTTGTTATTCCTGAAAAAGTATCTTATTACGATGTAGATTTGATAAATTTTGGATATACTCGAGGACAAATACCTAAATACCCAAAAGAATTTTTAATTCATGAAAAAATAAAAATTTTTTTGGAAACAATTACTAAGCAATATCAATTAAAATTTAAAACAGGATTAATGATTAGTGGAGATTCTTTTATTCATGGAAGTTTATCTATAAAAAAATTAAAAAATCAATTTCCTACTGCAATAGCTGTAGAAATGGAGTCAGCAGCAATAGCTCAAGTTTGCTATCAATTTAACATTCCTTTCATTATTATAAAATCTATTTCTGATCTATCTGACAAAAATGCTACTTTAAATTTTGAACAAAATATTGATTTTGCATCTTTTCAATCTTCTAATATAGTAAAAAAAATTTTAGAAAACATAACTAATATATGAAAGTTAAATAAAAATCAATTTAATAAAAATTAGCATTCTGATAATATTTTTGATAGTCTTATTCAAGATATTTTTTCTAATTTTATTACTATTTAAAAAAATGTTCTTTTAGAATATTATCTTTTAATATAAATTAAAGTTTTTTTTAATTAAAAAACTATATAAATTTTTAAATATTTATTTATTTTTATAAGATCACTTTCCTTTTTTAAAAATCTAAAAATAAAATCTATTATCGTAATACACTTATATTTGTAATTTTATATTAATTACAAAAATGTCTATCACATTATATTTTATAGGATAAAAAACATTAGCATGGATTACAAAAGAGTATGGCATGAAAAACTTTATTATCATCTTGGACAATATTTTGTAATTGATGAATTATTATATAAAAATAAAACTAATTATCAAGAAGTAATAATTTTTAGAAATTCTTTTCTTGGTAAAGTTATAGCAATAGATGGAATTGTTCAAACAACTGAAAAAGATGAATTCATATATCATGAAATGTTAACCCATGTTCCTATATTTACTCATGGTTCAATAAAAAATGTATTAATTATAGGAGGTGGAGATGGAGGTATACTTCGAGAAGTATGCAGACATAAAACAATTGAAAATATTACTATGGTTGAAATCGATAAAAATATTATTGATCTATGTAAAAAGTTTTTTCCAAAACACAGTGATAATGCTTATGAAGATCCTCGATTAAAGTTAATTATTGATGATGGTTTAAATTTTATTAAAAAAACAAAAGAAAAATTTGATTTGATAATATCAGATTCAACAGATCCTGTTAAACATGGAAAAAATTTATTTTTATCAGAATTTTATTTTAATTGCAAACATCGTCTTCAAAAAGATGGTGTTTTTGTAGCACAAAATGGTGTATTTTTTCTTCAAAAAAATGAATCTATTATTACTTTTAAAAACTTGAAAAAATATTTTTATGATACACGATTATATCAAGCAACTATACCAACATATTATGGTGGAATAATGATTTTTGCATGGGGCACTAATAATATAGAGTGTCGAAAAAATCATCTCAAAAATTTAAAATCACGTATAAAAGATACAAAATTAACTTTTAATTACTATAATGCTAAAATTCACATAAGTAGTTTTTATTTACCTCAATATGTTCTTAATGAATTAAACGAAAATTAAAATCCTTTTATAGGAGAGTAATTAAATTGCAAAAACTAAAATTATATGGCTTTAATAATTTAACTAAAAGCCTAAGTTTTTGTATCTATGACATTTGCTATGCAAATACTAACGATTCAAGAAATAGTTACATTTCTTACATTGATGAACAATATAATGCTGTTCGACTAACTAAAATATTAAGAAAAACTTGTGCAATTATTGGCGCTAATGTTTTAAATATATTCCATCAAGACTATGAACCACAAGGTGCAAGTGTAACTATTTTAGTATGTGAAGAACCAATAAACAATATAGATAAAATTAACATTTTAAAAGATAATATCATATCATCTTCTGTTTTGGCTCATTTAGATAAAAGTCATATATGTGTACATACATATCCAGAAAGTCATCCTCAGAGTGGAATTTGTACTTTTCGAGCAGATATTGAAGTTTCCACATGTGGAATTATATCACCACTTAATGCTCTAAATTATCTTATACATAAATTAGAATCTGACATAGTGACTATTGAGTATCGTGTTCGAGGTTTTACTAGAGATATTGAAGGTGTTAAACATTTTATTGATCATAAAATAAATTCTATTCAAAATTTTATGTCTGATGATATTAAATCAATGTATGATATGGTTGATGTCAATGTATATCAAGAAAACATTTTTCATACTAGAATGTTATTAAGAGAATTTAATTTAAAAAATTATTTATTTAACATTAATTTAAAAGATTTAACTCATAAAGAAAAATCTTATATCATAAATTTGTTATGGAGAGAAATGAGAGAAATATACTATGGTAAAAATATGTCTATATAATAGATTAAGCTAGAAATTGAAAAAATTTAACACTTAAAAAATATATTTTTTAAAAAAAAATTATAGTTATTAACTATAAATTTTATATTTATAAAAAATTTTAAGTTATCTAATAAAAAATTTTTCATTAGATAACTTAAAAAGTTATTTTTTAGACTTAAAATTTAATAAATCTGTTACTGTTCCTTTGCAAACTTGTGCAGATAAACCAATTGATTCATGTAAAGTAGGATGAGCATGTATGGTTAATGCAATATCTTCTATATCACATCCCATTTCAATAGCAAGAGTCACTTCACCAATCAATTCACCAGCGTTTGTTCCTATAATAGAACCACCAATAATTTGATTATTATTTTTATTAAAAATTAATTTTGTCATTCCTATGGTTGCGTTAGAAGCAGTAGCTCTTCCAGATGCACTCCAAGGAAAAATAGAAACTTTATAATTTATATTATTTTTCTTAGCTTCTTCTTCACTCAACCCTACACAAGCAATTTCTGGTTCAGTATAAGCTATAAATGGAATAACTTTTGGTTCAAAATAATGATTTTTACCGGCAATTACTTCTGCTGCAATATGTGCTTGATATGTTCCTTTATGTGCTAACATAGGAACTCCTGTTACATCACCAACAGCATAAATATGAGGTATATTTGTTCTTAATTGTTCATTCACTTCAATAAATCCAAAATTATTAATTTGTAATCCTATTTTTTTTAATCCTAATTCATGGATGTTTGGAGTTCTTCCAATAGCTACTAATATTGCATCATAAGATATATATTCTTTATTAATATTATTTTCTATTATTTTAACTATTAAAGCTTCTTCTTTTGTTTTAATATCATCTATATGAGCATTTAAAATTACATTGAATCTTTTATTAATAGATTTCAAATATATTTCACTAATATCTTTATCTACTGTAGGTAAAAAATGTTTAAAACGATCAATTACATCGACTTTTGAACCTAATGCACTGTATATTGTGGCCATTTCTAAACCAATTATTCCTGCTCCTATAATTAAAAGACGATTAGGTATATTTTTTAACATTAAAGCATCTGTTGAGTCCCAAATTCTTTGATCATTATAGTTTATAGAAGGAATTTTAATAGGTTGAGATCCAGTAGCAATAATAATATTTTCAAAAAAAATACTAAATACATTATTTTTATTTGTTACTAAAAGACTTTTTTCAGTATCAAAAACAGCATTACCTTGAATAATTTTTATATTTCTTTTACTACTCATACTTGACAAACCAATAGTCAACTTATCAATAATACTATTTTTCCAGTTTTTAATTCTCTCAATATCAATTACTGGAGAATTAAACGATACACCCATTTTATGTAATTCTCGTGCTTCTTTAATTACTTTAGCTATATGTAATAAAGATTTAGAAGGAATGCATCCTACGTTTAAACAGACACCACCTAATTTATTATAACGTTCTATTAAAATAGTATCCAATCCTAAATCTGCACAACGAAAAGCTGCAGAATAACCAGCTGGACCAGATCCAACAACAACAACTTTTGCATAAATTTCTTGATGCATTATAAACCTCTTTAAAAAATTACATAATTAAAAAATGCATATCAGATAATAACTTTCCTATAAATGTAATAAATCGTGCTCCATCAACTCCATTAATAACACGATGATCATAAGATAAAGATAATGGTAACATTAAAGAAGGAATAAATTCTTTTCCATTCCATAAAGGTTTTATCTTAGATTTTGAAACACCAAGAATAGCTACTTCAGGTGCATTAATAATAGGAGAAAAATAACTTCCTCCAATCGCTCCCAAATTAGATATCGTAAAGCATCCTTGTTGCATATCAGATGCATCTAACTGTTTTTGACGTGCTCTTTCTGAAAGAAAAATTAATTCAGAAGATAACTGTGTAATATTTTTTTTATTGACGTGTTTTAGAACAGGAACAAACAAACCATCTTTTACATTTACTGCAACCCCTATATTAATATGTTTTCTTAAAATTATTTTCTTATTGTCATTAGACAAATAGCTATTAAAAATAGGGAATTTTTCTAACGCACAAGCAACTACTTTTAATATGAAAATTAATACCGTAATGCTATTGCTTTCTTTATTTTCAAAATTATATTTTTGACGAAATTTTTCTAAAACTGTAATATCAAATTCATCAAATTGTGTAACATGTGGAATATTATTCCAATTTTTTTTTAAATTATTACCTACAGTTTTTTGAAGACTACTTAACTCAATTTCTTTAATATCTATTTTATTAATATCATTAAAATTCAATATAGAATTGTTTTGCAAATTATTAATTTTGAATTTATTTAAATACAATTCTAAATCTTCTTTTAAAATTCGATTTTTTCGACCAGTAGGAATAATATTACTCAATTCAATATTTAAGTTCCGTGCTAAACGTCTTATCAGTGGAGTAGCATGTATACAAGTATCTTCTTTAAATGTATTAGATTTTATAAAATTTTGTTTAGTTAAAATTACATTTTCTTTTTCTAAGATATTTGTTTTTTTTTCCTGTACGTTAGTATCAATACTATTAAATTTTAAAATCATTAAAATCGAAGAAGTTTTAACTTTATCACCAATTTTTACATATATACTTTTTATAATACCTGATGTAGGTGACGGTATTTCCATAGAAGCTTTTTCTCCTTCTACAGTAATCAAACCTTGTTCTAATTCTACATGTTCACCTATTTTTACTAAAATCTCTATAACTTCTACCTCTTCTACACCAATATCAGGCATTTTTACTTCAATATCCACTGTTTTTACCTCTTAAGCTAAACGCGGATTAATTTTATTAATGTTAATATCAAATTTTATAATTGCGTCTTCTACTACTTGATTGTGAATACTATTTGACTTAGCTAACAAATTTAAAGCAGCTACTACAATATAATAAGCATTAACTTCAAAATGATTACGTAGTTTATCACGACTATCTGAACGACCAAAACCATCTGTTCCTAATACATAATATGCACGAGCAGGAATATAATTACGAATTTGTTCTGCAAATAATTTCATATAATCAGTAGCAGCGACAGCAGGATTATCATTCATTACTTCTTTAATATATGCAATTTTATTTTTTTTGTTGGGATTCAACATATTCCATCTTTCACAATCTTCACCATTTCTAGCTAATTCTGTAAAAGACGTAACACTGTATATATCTGTTGTTATTAAATAATCTTGTAATAAAATTTCAGCCGCTTCACAAACAGATCTCAAAATAGCACCAGAACCCATTAATTGTACTCTTAGCATTTTTCCATGCAAAGTTTTTAATTTATAAATACCTTTACAAATACCTTCTCTTGAATTTTTAGGCATAGCAGGCATATGATAACTTTCATTAATTGTAGTAATATAATAATATATATTTTCTTGTAGAGGACCATACATACGTCTTAGTCCATCTTGTATAATGACAGCAACTTCATAAGCAAAAGAAGGATCATAAGATATACAATTAGGAACTGTTAAAGATTGTATATGACTGTGACCATCTTCATGTTGTAATCCTTCACCATTTAAAGTAGTTCTACCTGAAGTTCCACCAATTAAGAAACCTCTTGCTTGTTGATCTCCAGCAGCCCAAAATAAATCTCCTATTCTCTGGAAACCAAAAATTGAATAATAAATATAAAAAGGAATCATAGGAAAATCATTTGTACTATACGAAGTAGCTGCAGCTAACCAAGATGCAGCAGCACCTAACTCACTTATTCCTTCTTGAAATATTTGACCTGTTTGTGATTCTTTATAATAAGATAATTGTTCTCGATCTTGAGGGATATATTTCTGACCATTAGTACTGTAAATCCCGATTTTTCGAAATAATCCTTCCATTCCAAAAGTACGTGCTTCATCAGCAATAATAGGAACTACTAAATGTTTTATACAATTATTTTTCAAAATTATATTTAACACACGTACAAAAGCTATAGTTGTGGAAATGTCTTTTTTTTGTTCTTCTAACAATAGTTGAAAATCTGTTAAATCAGGCAAAATTAATTTATTAGTAAACTTAGATAAACGGAAAGGAACATAACCTCCTAATTTTTTTCTTTGTTTATGTATATAACAATATTCCTTAGAATCTATTTTAAAATTAACATATGGTAATTTATTTAAATCATTATTTGATACAGGAATATTAAAACGATCTCTAATATATGTTATTTCACTTATGTTTATTTTTTTTATTTGATGTGCAATGTTTTTACCTTCTGCAGCAGCTCCCATACCATATCCTTTTATAGTATGTGCTAAAATAACTGTTGGTCTATCTTTTGTTTCTTTTGCTTTTTTTAAAGCATTAAATATTTTTTTAGGATCATGTCCACCTCTATTTAATTTCCATATTTCTTCATCAGTCATATTTTCAACCAATTTTAATGTTTCTTTATACTTTCCAAAAAAATATTTTCGTACATATGCACCATCTTTAGATTTTAAAGTTTGATAATCACCATCAATAGTTTCATTCATTAATTGAATTAATTTTCCAGATTTATCTTGTTTTAACAAATTATCCCATTTACTCCCCCAAATTACTTTTATTACATTCCAACCTGCACCATAAAAAAAACTTTCCAACTCATTAATAATTTTTCCGTTTCCTATCACTGGTCCATCTAATCTTTGTAAATTACAATTTATTATAAATATTAAATTATCTAACTTTTCACGAACAGCTATAGAAATAGCACCTTTAGATTCTGGCTCATCCATTTCACCATCACCTAAAAAAGCATAAACTACTTGATTTGAAGTATCTTTTAATTCTCTATTTTGTAAGTATTTTAAAAATTTTGCTTGATAGATTGCACATAATGGACCTAAACCCATAGAAACAGTAGGAAATTGCCAAAAATTTGGCATCAATTTAGGATGTGGATAAGAAGACAAACCATTTCCGTCAACTTCTTGCCTAAAGTTGTCTAATTGTTCTTCTGAAAAACGTCCTTCTAAAAAAGCACGAGAGTAAATACCAGGAGAAATATGACCTTGAAAATAAATTAAATCACCTCCATCTATCCTATTTTTAGCGCGAAAAAAATGATTAAAACATACTTCATATATTGTTGCTGATGATTGAAAAGATGATAGATGACCGCCAAGTTCTAAATTTTTTCTTGATGCACGTAATACTATCATTATAGCATTCCAACGAATTATAGAACGGATTCGTTTTTCTAAAATAACATTTCCAGGATATTCAAATTCATCTTCGCTAGAAATAGTATTAATATAATCACTAGTTAAAAAAGATTTAAATAAATCTATTTTATTTATTTTAGATTTTTCCAATATTTGCTTTATTAAAAAACAAGCTCTGTCATTACCTTCTTGATGAATAACAGACTCAATAGCTTGTA
>NZ_CP034870.1:221446-223807 GCF_005081185.1 Buchnera aphidicola (Lipaphis pseudobrassicae) | reverse complement strand
ATACAATTATCATGAATAATTTTTTAATTAATTTACCAAAAAAACTTTATATGTATCAAAATATTAAATTTTCTAAAAATGAACTTCTAAAAAAAATCAATAAAATTAATTATATATAAATATAGTTAATTTTATTGATTTTATTAAAAGGAAATTTTTAAATATAATGTTTTTTATTCTTTAAAAATATTAAAAATACAATTTTCTTGCTCAGTAACTCTTATAAAAGTAGTTCTTTTTGTTAATTCTTTTAGTTTTTCTGCTCCAACATAAGTACAAGTTGAACGTAGCCCTCCTAAAATATCACTTATAGTAGAATCAACATTACCACGAAAGGGTATTTTTACAGTCTTTCCTTCAGAAGCTCGATACCCTCGTATTTCTCCTTCGTAACGTTTCATTGCAGAAATAGAACTCATTCCATAAAATAACATATATTTTTTAGATTTTTCTTCTATTATATCTCCTGTACATTCAGTATGACCTGAAAGCATACCACCTAACATAACAAAATCAGCACCACCACCAAAAGCTTTAGCAATATCTCCGGAAACAGAACATCCTCCATCGCTAATAATTTGACCATTTAAACCATGTGCAGCATCAGCACATTCTATAATAGCTGAAAGTTGTGGATAACCAACACCAGTTTTAACTCTCGTAGTACATACTGAACCTGGTCCAATACCTACTTTAACTATATCTGCACCAGAAATTATTAATTCTTCAACCATTTCTCCCGTAACAACGTTACCTGCACAAATAATTTTATCAGGAAAAAAATCTCTTACTAACTTTAAAAAAGAGACAAGGTATTCAGAATATCCATTAGCAACATCAATACAAATATATTTTAATTCAGAGGTAAATGAAAAAATTTTTTTAATCTTTATAAAATCATCTTTAGATGTTCCAATTGAGACAATTACATGATTTAATATATATTTCGAAGAAGAAAAAATAAAATTTTTCCATTCTTCAATAGAATAATATTTATGTACTGCAGTTAGTATGTTAAAATTGGATAAAGATTCTGCCATTTGAAAAGTACCTATCGTATCCATATTCGCAGCAATAATAGGAATTCCGGACCATGTAATAGAAGAGTATTTAAAAGAAAAAACACGAATAAGATCAACTTGAGAACGACTTTTTAATATAGAACGTTTTGGTCTAATTAAAACATCTTTAAAACCTAATTTAATATCTTCTTCAATACGCATAAATTTAGCATCCTAATTTAAATATACAATATAGATATTTAGATGTTAAAATAATTAATGATATTCATCATAAAAAAAATATGACTTACATTGTAGCACTTACTGGAGGTATTGGTAGTGGAAAAACTATAGTATCTAATAGTTTTAAAAAAATAGGTATCAATATTATTGATACCGACATTATTGCAAAAAATATTATAGAATATAATTATAATGTATCAGATGCTATTAAAAAAAAATTTGGAAAAAAAATATTAAATTCAAATAAATCAATTAATAGATCTATATTAAAAGAATATATTTTTAATAATAAAAATTATAGATTGTGGTTAGAAAATTTATTACATCCTAAAATTTATAAAGAAAGTCAAAATCAAATAAAACTTGTTAAATCTAATTGGTGTTTATGGGTAGTACCCCTGCTTATTGAGAAAAATCTAGAAAAGAAATCAAATAGAATACTTTTAGTAGATACACCTATAAAAACTCAAATAAAACGTATAATTAAAAGAGATAATATCAGCTTGCAAACTGCTAAAAAAATTATTGCATTGCAAGCTAGTCGAAAAAAAAGAATATCTATATCAGATGATATTATTAATAATAATGATATTTCTAAAATAAATAGACATGTTCATTGTTTGAATATTTTTTATTCATATTTATCAAAAAAAACCAAAATATATAAAAAAAATTATTTAACAAAATTTTATTAAAGTATGTAATTTATTCAGTTTATAAATGTATTTAAATATTTTTTATACAATAACATTAAAAATATTGATATCGTTTTTAAGAGCAACTAAAATATTAAAATTTGCTAATGGAAATTTATAAGGATTTAAATTATAAAAAAATTCCCACATGTAAAAATAACCTTCTTTACTATAAGGATCACCTTTCCATTTATATACTAAAAAAAAATATAACTTTAAAGTTTTCTTTAATTCAAAAAATTTATGACATTGAAAGAATTTAAATGTTGATATTGTAATTCCAACCTCTTCTAATAATTCTCTTTTTAGCGCATGTACTATATTTTCATGTTTTTTTATTTTTCCACCTGGAAATTCCCATAAATTTTTTTTATATTTTCCTTTTGTTATATAAATCTTTTTTTTTTATAATAATTCCAATT
>NZ_CP034870.1:204702-221367 GCF_005081185.1 Buchnera aphidicola (Lipaphis pseudobrassicae) | reverse complement strand
TATTAAAATTAGATGATGCAACACCTTGACGAAAATTCATATACTTTTTTAAATAAGATGAATCAATTTTACTTAAAAAAGAAATTACTTCATGTTTTAACAATGTTAACATGTTGGAAAACATATTAAAAGACTCACGTTTATATTCCTGTTTAGGATCTTTTTGAGCGTAACCACGTAAATGGATACCTTTTCTTAAATAATCTATAGCTGATAAATGATCAGTCCAAAGAGAATCTAAAGTTTCTAACATAATAGATTTTTCTATTATTCTCATATTATTTTCACCAATTAATTTTTCTTTATTTTGATAATTAATATTTGCAAAATTAATAATTTTTTTTAAAATATCTTGATATGTTAAATTTAAATCTTTCTTTAACCAATTTAAAATTGGAATTTTCAAATGAAAATCAAGATTTAATTTTTCCTCTAAGCTAATAATAGCTTCTACTTTTGGTATAGTATTTTTAGGAAAATAAACATTAATAGTATATGTTAAAACATCTTCTAAAATATCACTAATAATTGTTTTTATATCTTTTGCATCAATTAATTTATTACGTTGAGAATAAATTATACAACGTTGTTCATTAATAATATCATCATATTCTAATAATTGTTTTCTAATATCAAAATTTCGATTTTCTACTTTTTTTTGAGCATTTTCTATAGCTTTTGTTACCCAAGGATGCTCGATAGATTCATTAAAAGATAATCCTAGTTTCCGGATCATATGAATAATCTTATCTGACACAAAGATTCGCATTAATGTGTCTTCCATTGAAAGATAAAAACGAGAAGATCCACTATCTCCTTGACGACCAGATCTTCCTATTAATTGATTATCAATTCTACGTGACTCATGTCGTTCAGTACCAATTATATGCAATCCTCCAGACGAAACAACTATATCATGTTCATTTTTCCATTTCTTTTTAATTTTTTTGATTTGATTTACAGTTATATTTGAATATTGGTTCAATTCTACTTCTAGGTTACCACCAAGAACTATATCTGTACCTCGACCAGCCATATTAGTAGCAATAGTTATTGTTCTAGGTTTTCCTGCTTGTGCTATAATTTCAGCTTCTTTAGCATGAAATTTAGCATTTAATACATTATGTTTTATATTTAGCTTTTTTAATTCTTTTGAAATAACTTCTGATTTTTCAATAGAAACCGTTCCAACTAATACAGGTCTATTTAATTTAATACACTCTTGTATATCTTTAATAATAGCATTAATTTTTTCTCTTTCAGTTATATATACTAAATCAGACATATCTTTTCGTATCATAGGCTTATTTGTTGGTATAACAATCGTATTAAGATTATAAATAGAACTAAATTCAAAAGATTCAGTTGCAGCAGTTCCTGTCATACCAGAAATTTTTTTATACAAACGAAAATAATTTTGAAAAGTAATAGATGCTAATGTCTGATTTTCATTCTTTATTGAAACCTGTTCTTTTGCTTCTATTGCTTGATGTAATCCATCTGACCATCTTCGTCCTGGCATAGTTCGTCCTGTATGCTCGTCTACAATAATTATATCGTCATCTTTTATAATATAGTCTACATCTCGAGTAAATAACTTATGTGCACGAAGTGCAGATAAAATATGATGCATCAATATTATGTTGTTTGAAGAATATAAAGATTCTTCTTTTTTCATTAACTTTTTATCAAATAATATTTTTTCGATTGCAATTAATCCTCTTTCTGTTAGATGTGCTTGCTTTGATTTTTCATCTAAAAAAAAATGTCCTTTTCCCTGAAAATTATCCGAATCTTCTTTTTGTTGAGAAATTAAAGAAGGTATAATTTTATTAATTTCTCGATATAATTCAGAACTATTTTCTGAAGGTCCTGAAATAATCAACGGTGTTCTAGCTTCATCTATTAAAATTGAATCTACTTCGTCTACTAATGCGTAATTTAAGCCTCTTTGAACTCTTTCTTCAGGAAAAAAAATCATATTATCACGTAAATAATCAAATCCATATTCATTATTTGTACCATAAGTAATATCTGATAAATAAGCTTCTTTTTTATCTAAAAAAGATGTTTCAGATAAGTTTAAACCTACTTTTAAATCGAGAAATTGAAATAATGGAGTATTTTTTTCAGCATCTCTACGTGCTAAATAATCATTCATAGTTACTATATGTACACCCTGTCCAGTCAATGCATTTAAATAAGCTGGCAATGTAGACGTTAATGTTTTTCCTTCTCCAGTTCGCATTTCTGCGATACATTGATTATTTAATACTATTCCACCAAGTAGTTGAACATCAAAATGACGCATGTTGAAAACACGTTTACTAGCTTCTCTAACTGTAGCAAAGGCTTCTGGTAATAAATTTTCTAATGTTTCACCATTATTTAATCTTTTTCGAAATAATTTTGTATTATTTTTTAATTTTATATCCGAAAACTTTTGAAAAGTTTTTTCTAATTTATTAATAGAAAATACTACTTTTTCAAGTTTTTTTAAAATACGACTATTACGATTACCAAAAATTTTAGTAAAAATTTTAATTAACATTTATAAACTCTCATAATTAAAGATTTTTTTACTAATCAATCTTTTCAAAAAATCTTTTACCATTTTAAATATTCTTTTTTTTTAAATAAAATTATAAATTCAAATAAAATTTAAAAAAAATAACTATTAAAATATTCACAATGTATTATATAAAATTAAAAAAAGTAAAAATTTAAATATTTAGTGTATAAATAAATCTTTTAACCAAAATAAAAAGTGTTGTTTTTTATTTTTAGATTTTGAAAAATATTCTAATAATGGTTGCTTATAACAATTTTTTTCTTTATTTATAGACCATATAGGAATTAATCGATTACTTTTATTATTTTTTTCACAAAATAATTTTCCTGAACTATCCATATAAAACATATTAACGTTTTTTGGTGGTTTTAAAATTAGAATTTTTGGATGTTGATAGTAAAGATATTGTTCATAAATCCGCATCGCACCAGAAGAACTATATAATTTAGTTGTTCTATTATTATCTCTTCCTATCCAGGTAATAACAATTTGTTTTCCGTCAATACCTACGAACCAATTATCTATTAAATTGTTTGTAGTTCCAGTTTTTCCTGCTAAATGAATATGTTTAAAGATTTTTCCTAGTGATTTTGCTGTTCCACTTTTTATTGCTTCTTGCATAGCATATAGTGTTAAGTAAGATGCTTCAGAAGAAACTATATATTTTGAATCAGGTAAACTTTGATATAATATCTTGCCATCATGAGACATCACTGATCTCACTGAAGACAATGAGGACTTATAACCACCATTAGAAATAATCTGAAAAACTTGTGCGATCTCAATTGGAGTTAAATTAATAGCACCTAAAGATATGGATGGAAAAGGAGAAAGATATTTTTTAGAAATACCTAATCGTAACCAACTTTCAATTAATTTTTTTAATCCTATATCTAAACTTAAATTAACAGTTGGTATATTGATTGATTCAGATAAAGCATCTAATAAAGTCACTTTTCCACTAAAATGATAATTATTATTATTAGGGATCCAATATCGACCATTATCTAGTTTAATTGAAATGGGTTCATCAGAAATCCAAGTGTTTAAATTATACTTATCTGGTTGTGATAAAGCAGTTAAATATGTTATTGGTTTAGATAGTGAACCAATAGAACGACGTGCATTTAAAGCACGATTATAACCATCAAATTGTGGTTCAGAACCACCGATAAGTGCCTGTATTTCTCCAGTAGTTTTATCTATAACTATCATTGCAACTTCTAAATCTTTTAATTTTTTTTGTTTTTTTAATCTAGGAATACCTATTTTTACAGCTTTTTCTATTGCATTTTGTGACATATAATCTAAAGTGGTAAAAACTTTGATACCTGAACAATTTTCAATGTTACAATTGATTTTTTTTTTTAGTTCAGAGTGCACAAGTTGTACAAAAGAGGGATGAGGTGCAATAATATTACCTTTAGGTTGAATATTTAAAGGTCTTTTACATAGTTTTTGATATATTTTTTTTGTAATATATTTTTGATGATATAGTGATAGTAATACTAAATTTCTTCTGTTTAATGCAGAAGTAGGATTAGTCCAAGGATTATATAGAGATGCTCCTTTTACCATTCCTACTAATAAAGCATATTGTTCTAAAGTTAATTCATCTATTGATCTACCAAAGTAATAAATACTAGCAAGTGGAAAACCTCTAATTTGTTCATCGCCATCTTGTCCTAAATAAACCTCGTTTAAATATAATTCTAAAATTCTATTTTTTGTATAAAAACAATCTAAGATCAAAGCCATATACATTTCATTAATTTTTCTAGTAATTGAACGAGTATTAGTTAAAAAAAGATTTTTTACTAATTGTTGTGTAAGAGTACTACCACCTTGAATTGTATGTCCTGCCATTATATTTGCTAAAAAAGCTCGTCCTATAGAGGATATATTAATACCTTCATGTTCATAAAAATATTTATCTTCAATTACCAACAAAGTTTTTACTAACATTTCTGGAAATTTATTACGAGCAATAAATATCCGTTTTTTTCTTTCAGAGGATTTTAACATGGTAATTAGCTTCGGATCTAAACGAAAAAAACTAAAATCACGATTATTTTCAATATTAGTAATTTTTGTCAAAATGTTATGATTAAAAAATAATCGAGTATAAAGTTCGTTTTCTTTAATATCAGGGAATGCAAAAGCACGTCGTATAAACTCTATAGTGTTAGTTTTTATGCTATATTCACCTGGCAGCATAACTTCATCTACTTGTTTATACATGCTATTCTTTAAAAGATTTGAAATTTCTTTTTTTGAATATAAACTACCTGGTTCTAAATTAATCACACGTCCATATATTTCTGTAGGAAAATCCCATACTTTTCCATTAATTTGTTTACTTATTTTTAAGTATAGATATACTCCATAAGAAATAAATAAAATTAAAGCCAAAAAAAATATTTTCATTAAAATTTTTCTTTTTTTTTTATTTATATACATAAAAATTTTCCTAAATTATATTGATAGTATAATATACTTAAAAAAGTAAACTATTGTTTTAATGCTAATTTTTTATACAAAAAAAATAGAATCTTGTTTTTTAATTGGTAAATTAAAATATAAAGGATATTCCACATTTACTAAGTATAAACCTTTAGCTGGTGCTGTAATTCCTGCATCATGTCTATTTTTTTTATTCAATAGTTCCTGTATCCAAAAATCTTTTTTTACAGAAACTCCAATCTTAATTAAAGAACCAACAATATTACGCACCATATGATATAAAAAAGAGTTGGCTGTAATATCAATTATTATCCAATCATCAATACGTCGAACATCTATTTTAGTAATATTTCTATAAGGAGAATTTGATTGACAATTAATAGCTCTAAAAGATGTAAAATCATGCTCTCCTAGTAAAAATTGCGCTTCAAAATGCATTTTTTTTGCATCTAGTTTTTTATAAATATGATGTACTTTATTCTGAAAAATAGCAGTACGGACATTATTATTATATATAATATAACGATAAGAACGTGTAATTGCACTATATCTAGCATGAAATTTATCTGAAATTTCTTTTGCCCAAATAATAGAAATATATTTAGATAAATAACTATTCACTCCAATTATCCAAGATATTTTTTTACGAATAGATGTAGTATAAAAATGTATTACTTGTCCTATTCCATGAACTCCAGCATCAGTTCGCCCTGCGCATACAGTATTTATTTTTTGATCAGCAACTATAGATAATGCATTTTCTATTTCTTCTTGAATACTTTTCACATTCTTTTGACGTTGCCATCCATGATAAAAAGTTCCATCATATTCCACACCCAAAACTATTTTTTTCATATATTATTTTTATACCATTGTGATAAAAAATAGTATGACATAAAACATTTGTATAAAATTATACTACTTTATTAAAAAACAATATGTATTATTCACTTTCAAATATTAAATTATTTTGCTTAAAAGAAATTGACTTACCACGAAATTTAAATGTAGTTTATATTAAGATTATTTATTATAATAAACAATTTTACTACGTATATACAAAAATAATCAGATAAAATATACATATTAAAAAAATATTTGTAAAAATATTTGTTAATATTTAATCAAAGTAATATTTTAGTAAAAATATATTGATCAAAAAAATACTTAATAATTAATTTTAACACATATACTATTTTGGAAAGAGCTATGGAAAAAGCAAAAAAGAAAAAAACATCATCTTTAAACGTTCTTGCTATTGCTGGTTTACAACCTTACCAAAAAAAAATAGATGAACAATATATGAATGAAGATCAAATGTTACATTTTTATAAAATCCTTAAAACATGGAAAAATCAATTAACAGTTGAAATCAATCATACTCTACTCTATATACAAGATAAAGCTACTAATTTTCCTGATCCAGTTGATAGAGCAACACAAGAAGAAGAATTTAGTCTAGAACTACGTAATCAAGATCGTAGTCGTAAACTTATTAAAAAAATTGAAATGACCTTAAAAAAAATACAAGAAAAAGATTTTGGTTATTGTAGTTCTTGTGGTATTGAAATTGGTATTCGTCGTCTCGAAGCTCGACCTACTGCTAATCTTTGTATTGACTGTAAAACATTAGCAGAAATCAGAGAAAAACAAATGACTGGTTGATTATAAAAATCATATTTTTTCAATTCGGATACTCGATTTTTTATATTATCCCGAGTATCCTTTATTTTATTAACGTTAAATACAACACTACAAATACATTAAGGTAAATATGGAAAATATTACTATTTCTAAAATAAATTATTGGAAAATAAATAAAAAAAAATTTCCTGCTATCACAGTTTATGATTTTAGTTTTGCTAAACTTTTTTCTAACCAAGGAATTCCAGTTATGCTTGTAGGTGATTCTCTTGGAATGACTATACAAGGTCATGATTCTACATTACCAGTCAAAGTAAAAGATATTGAATATCATACAAAAGCAGTAAGAAAAGGTGCTCCAAATATTTTTTTACTATCTGATCTTCCTTTTACGTCTTATTTCGAAACTAAACAAGCTATTAAAAACGCAGCTAGAATTATACAATCTGGTGCAAATATGGTTAAAATAGAAGGTGGTATATGGTTAAAAACAATCGTTAAAGAACTATCTCAAAGATCAATATTAGTTTGTGGACACATAGGTTTAATGCCTCAATCATTTAATTACTTCAGTGGATATAAAGTACAGGGAAGAGAAATAAAAGATGCAAATAAATTAATAGAAGAAGCTTTGTTATTAGAAGAAGCTGGAATTAAAATGTTAGTAGTAGAATGTATTCCAGCATTATTAGCAAAAAAAATAACAGAAAGTTTATCTATACCGGTTATTGGAATAGGAGCAGGAAATAAAACTGATGGACAAATACTAGTTATGCATGATTTACTAGGAATCACTGAAGGAAAGATACCTAAATTTTCAAAAAATTTTCTTTCTAAAAATGATAGCATTCAAAATGCTATTCAAAAATATATCAAAGAAGTACAAATTGGAATTTATCCTGATAATGCACATAGTTTTTAAATAATAGAGTAATTATTCTATGTATCTTATTAAAAAAATAAAGATTTTGCATGAAACAATAAAATTAATTAAAATACAAAAAAAAACTATAGGATTGGTTCCTACAATGGGAAATTTGCATAATGGTCATATAAAATTAATTTTATTGTCAAAAAAGTATGCAGATATTATTATTGTAAGTATTTTTATTAATCCAATGCAATTTAATTGTTTATCAGATTTAGAAAATTATCCTAAAACTTTTAAAAAAGACTGTAAAACTTTAAAAAAAATTGGTGTTAATATAGTATTTTTTCCAAATGTTAATGAAATTTACCCATATGGTATATGTAATCAAACATTTGTCGAAGTACCTCGTTTATCTAATATCTTAGAAGGTAGATCACGACCAGGACATTTTAAAGGTGTTACAACAATCGTTGCTAAATTATTTAATATCATACAACCTAATTTTGCTTTCTTTGGAGAAAAAGATTACCAACAATTATTAATCATTAAAACACTTGTCAAAGAACTAAATTATTTTATCAAAATAATTAGCTTATCTACAGTAAGATTAAAAAATGGACTAGCCTATAGTTCAAGAAATAATAATTTAACTATTGAAGAAAAAAAAATAGCACCATATTTATACAAAACTATAAAAAAAACATCAGAAGCAATTACAAAAGAAAATATTAATGTTAAAGAAAAAGTTATTAATAAAGCTAAATTAGCTTTAATAAAAAAAGGATTTGTAATAGATATTTACAATTTATACGATCAAAAAACATTAAACATTTTATCTCAAAAAAGTAAAAAAATGATTATTCTTGCATCTGTATGGTTAGGAAAAACTCGTTTGATTGACAATAAAAAAATTTTTAATTAAAATATTTATTATTTTGTAAAAATTACTTTTCCTATATATGGTAAATAACGATAGGATTGAGCATAGTCAATGCCATAACCTACAACAAAGTCATCTGGAATAGAAAAACCAATAAAATCAACACAAATATTAACTTCACGACATTCTGGTTTATCTAAAAGAGTACAAATAGATAATGATTTTGGTTTTCTAAGTTTTAAAATATCTAAAACCTTACTTAGGGTTTTTCCTGAATCAATGATATCTTCTACAATCAGTACATGTTTATCATAAATGTCTTCATCTAAATCTTTTATAATTTTTACATCACCACTAGATATTATCCCTCGTCCATAACTAGAAGTAGTCATAAAGTCTATTTCATGTTTAATTTTAATTCTACGACATAAATCTGCTATAAACACAAAAGAACCACGTAACAATGCAATTAATATCATCGTATTTGTACTATTTTGGTATTTTTTTGTAATTGCATAACCTAATTCTCGAACACGTAATTCTAATTCTTTTTCTGATATGATAACTTTAATAATATGCTTCATAATATGTAATAAATATTTAGTGTATTTAAATTCAATTATATTTAAAATTTAAAATAATTACAGTGATCTTTAGCAGAGATATATATCACATTAGTCAATTATTAAATTTATAACTATGAATAAAAATTAAATATTTATTTTTTTAACTATTGCACTAATAATGATCATTATGTTATAAAAATTAATTAATCAAATAAAAATATTAATATCTATTTATAGCCTCTTCAATATAATAACTATTATAACTAGTCATGATGTGGGCTAGATGATATATTTTAACACCCGCTCATATCTTAAAGCGGGTTTTTTTATGATGTTCATTTAAAAGGAATAATTAAATATGAAATTATTAAAATTTGGTGGAACTTCATTAGCTAATGCAGAAAAATTTTTATATGTATCTAACATTATAGAAAAAAACGCTCAATCTGAACAAATTTCCGTTGTACTTTCAGCACCAGCTAAAGTTACTAATTATTTAGTTTCTATTGCAGAAAAAGTAATTCAGGATAATCAAGTATTAGAAATTATTAATCTTACAGAAATTATATTTATTGATTTGATAAAAGATCTTGCAAAAAGACAATCCAACTTTTGTTATATAGAAACAAAAGAAAGCATCAAAAAAGAGTTTATTCAATTAAGAAAAATAATGCATGGAGTAATTTTATTAAAACAATGTCCAAATAATATTCGTGCAATAATTATTTCTCGTGGAGAAATACTTTCAATTTGTATAATGAAAAGTATATTAAAATCTAAAAACTACAATGTAACTGTTATTAATCCTATTGAAAAATTTTTATCTATAGGAAACTATTTAGATTCGACTATTAATATATATGAATCTAAAAAGCGAATAAAAAATATGATTATCAATAAAAACAATATTGTTTTAATGCCTGGTTTTATTGCAGGTAATGAAAAAAAAGAATTAGTAGTATTAGGAAGAAATGGATCAGATTATTCTGCAGCTGTTTTAGCCGCTTGTTTAGATGCAAATTGTTGTGAAATTTGGACTGATGTTGATGGAGTTTTTACGTGTGATCCAAAAATAGTTTCAGATGCTCGTCTATTAAAATCAATATCATATAAAGAAGCAATGGAACTATCTTATTTTGGAGCAAAGGTCTTACACCCTAGAACTATTGAGCCAATTGCTAAATTTAAAATTCCTTGTGTGATTAAAAATACTACTAATATTAAGTCTACTGGAACTTTAATTTGCTCAAAAGATTCATCAGAAGAACATTTTTTAAAAGGAGTTACTTATCTTAATGATATAGTAATGTTTAATATATCTGGATCGAATATTAAAAACATGAACAACATTATTGTTCGCGTATTTAGTGTAATATCAAGAAATAATATTAAAGTCATACTGATCACGCAATCATCTTCTGAAAATAAACTTAACTTTTGCATTACAGAAGATCAAACTAATATAACTTTAGACATTTTAGATAAAGAATTACAATTAGAATTAAAAAACGGGTTATTACATCCTTTTCAAATTACAAAAAATTTGTCTATTTTATCCGTAATCGGATCTAATATATATAAAAAACAAGATATTGCATCTAAAATTTTTTCTTCTTTAGGTTGTTCAAAAATAAACGTTCTTGCAATTGCACAAGGTTCTTCAAAACATTCTATTTCTTTAGTTATTTTAAAAAAAGACGTTTTAAAAGCAGTAAAAAATGTTCATAATACTTTATTTTATAATAAAAAAATTATTCATCTATTTTTGATTGGAATAGGTGGAGTAGGTAGTACTCTTTTAAAACAAATATTAAAACAAAAAAGTTTTTTAGAAAAACAAAATATAGAAATTAAAATTTGTATGATTGCAAATTCTAAAAAAGCACTAGTATCAGACAATACAATTAATTTATTAAAATGGAAAACAAACTTTGAAAAAACAAAAAAACAATTTAATTTAACATTGTTAAATAAAATTATAAAAAATAACCACTTATCTAATTCAGTTATTGTAGACTGTACGTCTGATGAATTACTATCTGAGCAATATGTAAATTTTTTATGTAATAATTTTCACGTAGTTGCTTCTAATAAAAAAGCAAACACTAATACATTGGAATATTATCAAAAAATAAGAAATACAATTTCTAAAACAAATAGAAAATTTCTATATGAAACTAATGTTGGAGCCGGATTACCAGTTATAAAAACAATTCAAAATTTATTTAAAACAGGTGACAATTTAATTCACTTTAAAGGGATATTATCTGGATCTTTATCTTTCATTTTTGGAAAACTAGAAGAAGGTATGCTTTTATCTGAAGCTACTCAAGAAGCTAAAAAATTAGGATTTACTGAACCAAATCCATGTGACGATTTATCTGGTATAGATGTTGCTAGAAAATTGCTAATTTTAGCACGCGAAGCTGGACATGAAATAGAATTAAAAGATATAAAAATTGAACCTTTATTACCTAATACATTTAAAAAATATAAAGATGTAGATAAATTTTTACTAGAATTGAAAAAATTAGATTCACATTTTTTAAAACGTATGAAAAACGCACAAAAATCTGGTAATGTATTACGTTTTATTGGCACAATAGAAAAAACGGGAGATTGCTATATAAAACTTGAAGAAGTTAATGCTAATGATCCATTATATAAAGTAAAAAATGGGGAAAATGCGTTTGCGTTTTATACTAATTACTATCAATCCATTCCTCTTGTGTTAAGAGGTTATGGTGCTGGTAATAACGTTACAGCATCGGGAGTCTTTTCCGACTTACTACAAACACTATCATAAACATCAGGAGCATAGTAATAATGATCAAAATTTATGCACCAGCTTCTATTGGTAATGTTGGAGTAGGATTTGATATTTTGGGTGCAGCAATCACACCTATAAATGGTAGTTTATTAGGCGATCTTGTAACAATTCAATCATCAAAAACATTTCAATTAATCAATAAAGGTATTTTTTCTAAAAAATTACCTAAAAGAACTGAAGAGAATATTGTTTGGAAATGTTGGTCAAAATTTTGTAAAACTATAAAAAAAAACATACTAGTATCTATTATACTTGAAAAAAATATGCCTATTGGATCAGGATTAGGTTCTAGTGCATGTTCAGTAGTTGCTACTTTAGTAGCAATGAATGAATTTTGTAAAAAACCTTTGAATTCAAGAGAATTATTATTACTAATGGGTAAAATAGAAGGTGAAATATCAGGTAGTGTACATTATGACAATGTTGCTCCATCTTATCTTGGAGGTTTACAATTAATATTAGAGGATACTGAAACAATTAGTCAAAGAATACCAAATTTTCAAAATTGGTATTGGATAATAGCTTGGCCGGGAATTAAAGTTTCTACTGCAGAAGCAAGAAAAATATTACCTAAAACATATCAAAAAAATATTTGTATTCAAAATAGTCGTCATCTAGCCGGATTCATTCATGCTTCATATACTCAACAACCTTATTTGGCCGCACGATTAATGCAAGATTTTATGGCAGAGCCATATCGTATTAAATTATTACCTAACTTTATACAAACTAAGAAAAAAATAAAAGAAATTGGCGCTATTAGTTGCGGAATATCAGGATCAGGACCTACTATTTTTGCTATTTCCGAAAATATAAAAATAGCTGAGAAAATATCTTTATGGTTAAGAAAAAATTATTTGCAAAATGAAACAGGATTCGTTCATATTTGTTTTTTAGATCTGAAAGGTTCACGTAGAATAGGATAAAAAATGAAACTTTATAATTTAAAAAATCATAATGAAAAAGTAAACTTTGCAACAGCAGTAAAATTAGGATTAGGACAGAAACAAGGATTGTTTTTTCCAGTAGAATTACCTGTTATTAAACCTATTGAATTATCAGAAATATTAAAAATGGATTTTATTACACGTAGTACTGAAATACTTTCTAAATTTATTTATAATGAAATATCTAAAGAAAAATTATATAAACATGTAAAAAAAGCATTTTCATTTAAACATCCATTAAAAATAAAAATTACAAAAAATATAAGCTGTTTTGAATTATTTCATGGTCCTACATTAGCATTTAAAGATTTTGGTGCTCGTTTTATGGCTCAAATGATACTATCATTAAATAAAGAAAACGAATCTGTTACTATTTTAACTGCTACATCAGGTGATACTGGAGCGGCAGTAGCACACGCATTTTATAAGATGAAAAATGTTCGAGTAATAATTTTATATCCAAAAGGAAAGATTAGCGAATTACAAGAAAAATTATTTTGTACTTTAGGAAAAAATATAAAAACTATATCAATTAATGGAAGTTTTGATGACTGTCAAAAGTTAGTAAAAGAAGCATTTAATGATAAAAAATTAAAGGAATCAATAGGATTAAATTCAGCCAATTCTATTAATATTAGTAGATTACTAGCACAAATATGTTATTATTTTGAAGCTTTTTCTTTAATTCCTAAAGAAAAAAGAAATAATTTAGTAATAGCAGTTCCATGTGGAAACTTTGGAAACCTAACTGCTGGATTATTAGCTAAATCTATTGGTTTACCAATTAAATCATTTATTGCATGCACGAATGCCAATGACACAGTTCCAAGATTTCTTAATGAAGGTAAATGGGATCCTAAACAAACAATATCTACAATATCTAATGCTATGGATATTAGTCAACCTAATAATTGGCCTAGAATAGAAGAATTATTTAATCGAAAAAAATGGAACTTAAAAGAACTTAGATTTGGTAGTGTATCAGATAATATAACAAAAACCACACTACAAGAAATATTTAAATTAGGTTATGTATCTGAACCTCATGCAGCAATTGCATATAGATTATTAAAAGATCAATTAAAAGAAGATGAATTTGGATTGTTTTTAGGAACAGCACATCCTGCTAAATTTAAAGATACTGTAGAGAAAATATTACAAAATAAAATTTTATTGCCTGACGAATTAAAATATAGAATTAATTCACCATTATTATCTTACAATATAAACCCTGATTTTAATATATTAAAAAAATTCTTGATTAAAGAATAAAACAATTAGAGAGGATATATAATTTTTTCCTCTCTAAAAATATCATATTTAAAAAATGAATTACTTCTAAACATTAAATAAAAAATTCACAATATCACCATCTTTTATATGATAGTTTTTTCCTTCTATTCTAAATTTTCCAATTTCTTTAATTTTTAATTCATTTCTATATTTTATAAAATCATTATATTTAATAATTTGTACTCTGATAAAACCTTTACTAAAATCACTATGTATTTTATGAGCCGCTTGAATGCTAGTACTACCATTAAGAATAGGCCAAGCACGAACTTCTTTTATTCCTACAGTAAAAAAAGTTATTAAATTTAACAAATTGTAACCTTCTTTAATTATATTATTTAAAGCCAAACTCTTAATATTAAAAATATTCATAAAAGATTTTTGTTCTATTTCATTCATTTTAATCAAATCTAATTCTAAATTTGCAGAAATTGGAATAACTGGAGAATGTTCTTTCTCAGCTATATCATATATTTGATTTAAAAAAAATAAAGATTCTTTTGTTTCATTAATATTTGCGATATACATCGTTGGTTTTAAGGTTAAAAAGCGTAGATCACTAATTTTTATCTGTTCATCTAAATTTAAATTGAGAGTTTTTAACATTAAACATTGTGTTAAATGTTTCAGACATTTTTCTAGAATCTCTATTTTTTTTTTTATTTCTTGATTTTTCGATACTATTTTCTTTTTTAATTTCAACAAAGCAGATTCACAAACATCAAAATCTGACAAAATAAGCTCAGTATTAATAATATCTATATCTCTTTTTGGTTGAACTTTATCATAAACATGAGTAATATTATTATCTTTAAAACAACGAATAACATGAGCTATAGCATTTGTTTCTCGTATATTGTTTAAAAACTGATTTCCTAAACCTTCTCCTTTAGATGCTCCTTTTACCAATCCAGCAATATCTATAAATTCTATAGATGCATTGATTATTTTTTTGGAAACAACAATTTCAGCAAGATTATTAAGACGTTCATCAAATACTGGAACAGTTCCTACATTTGGTTTTATTGTACAAAATGGAAAGTTAGCAACTGCCGAGTTTCCCTTTGTTAAGATATTGAATAAAGTAGATTTTCCAACATTAGGAAGTCCTATAATACCACATTTAAAACCCATTTTTTATCACCTTAATAAACATAGAAAATATTCATATAAAATTAATTTTTTATATTCAATAAATAAATAGTTTCTTCTATAGCATATAGAATAGATTTTTTAATTAAATCTTTTTCTATTTTGTTTGGAGTAGATAATACAAAAGAGGAGATATCGTGTTGATTAATTGGGCGACCAATCCCAATTCTGAATCGATAAAAATTAGTTTTCTTATTAAATGTATTAATAATATTCCTTAAACCATTATGTCCATTATGTCCATAGCTATACTTTAGCTTTGAAACTCCCGGTTTTAATTCCAAATCATCATGAATAATTAATATTTCTTCTAAATCAATATTATAAAATGAAGCCATCTGAAATACTGACTTACCATTAATATTCATAAATATATTAGGAACTAACAATCTAATAAACTTTGATTGTGTATTCAAAAAAGAAGTAAAACCAAAAAATTTTTTTTCTTCTTTAAAAACTTTTATATAACGTTTGGCTAGACAATAAACAAACCAAGACCCTACATTATGACGTGTTGTATGATACTGAATTTTTGGATTGGACAATCCTACTATCATTTTAATAGTATTCAAAAAATATCCTTTAAAATTTATATATTTATAAAAATATGTTAAAAACATATAATGTAAGTATTATATGTTTTTAAAAATACGAAAAAAAATATTTTATACTTTTTAAGAAAATAAAATTAACTAATTATTTTTGTAAGCGATTAGATGCTTCTTCCCAATTAACAACATTCCAATAGGCTTTAATATAATCTAATCTTCTATTTTGATATTTTAAATAATAAGCATGTTCCCATACATCTAAACCAATAATTGGATAACCATAAGTATTGGATATTGATTCCCCCATTAAAGGATTATCTTGATTAACAGTAGAAACTATAGATAAAATGCCATTTTGATTTACTAACCATACCCATCCAGATCCAAAATGATTAAGTGCTACTTCTTCAAATTTTTTTTTAAAACAATCAATAGTATTAAATTGTTTTTCTATTTCTATTTTTAGAACATCTGTTAACACAGTTCCTAATTTTAAACTTTTCCAAAAGAAACTATGATTCATATGTCCTCCTGCATTATTTTTTAACGCATTTTTATTTTCTAAATCAATTTCATTAAAAATAGATATTAATTCATTAATAGATAAAGAGGAAAAAGTAGTATTTTGTAAAATAGCATTAGTGTTATTAATGTAATTCTGATGATGTTTAGTATGATGAATTTTCATAGTTTTTTCATCAAAGAAAGGTTCTAATGCATTATAAGAGTAAGGTAAATCAGGAAGAACATAACTCATCTTATTGTTTCCTTATATAACTAAAAAAAATGATAAAATATTTGTATAAGTATTAAAATAATTTAAAATTTAAATATTTTAATAAATTATAGTACACTTATTAAATTATGAACAATAATTATAATATATATATAAAAAA
>NZ_CP034870.1:195024-204658 GCF_005081185.1 Buchnera aphidicola (Lipaphis pseudobrassicae) | reverse complement strand
ATAAAAAATTATTTTATATAATTTATTTAGTAAATTTGAAATAAATAAAAAATAGTCTTTTAATATATCTATATATTAATACTTAATATATTAATACTTAATATTTTAAGTATAGATATCTATATTAAATTTAAAAAATAATTCAATATATCAAACACAAAGTATTTTAAAAAACGAGATTTTGATGTCTACAACTCAAGAATTCAATTTGTTAAGTAATCGCTTTCGTAGTTTTTATCCTGTTGTAATAGATATTGAAACTGCAGGATTTAATGCTCAAACTGATGCATTATTAGAAATTGCAATAATAACATTAAAAATGGATAAATTAGGATGGTTACATAAAGAAGATACATTACATTTTCACATAGAGCCATTTGAAGGTTCTATAATAAACTCTGACGCAATAGCTTTCAATAAAATTGATCCTTTTAATCCATTACGTGGTGCTATTAGTGAAAATATAGCGATTAAATCAATATTGGATATGGTTCGTAAAGGAATAAAAATAGAAGGATGTAGTAAAAGTATTGTTGTTGCACATAACGCTAATTTTGATCATAATTTTTTAATGGCAGCTATTCAAAGAGTAAAAGTAAAAAATAATCCTTTTCATCCATTTGTTACGTTTGATACTGCATCACTTAGTGGTTTAGCATTAGGACAAACAGTTTTAGCTAAAGCATGTAAAGCTATTGGTTTAACTTTTGATAATAATCAAGCACATTCTGCTCTTTATGATACATTACAAACAGCTAATCTTTTTTGTGAGCTAGTGAATCGTTGGAAACGTTTAGGCGGATGGCCATTAAATCAAATAAAAAAAAAATAAAGTGATATCTATATGTTTTTGAAATTGATATATAAAATATATGACATTACAATATAGATTAATATTTTAATAGTCTTTATGTAATGTCATATAATCTTGAAAATTAACTAATGTATATTTTTTAAAATATTTTAAAATATTATTTTGTATGTTTTTTTATTGCATCTGATATTAATTTTTTTAAAGTACCATTTTCCAACATGTCAAGTATAATACTACATCCACCAACTAATTCACCGTCTACCCATAACTGGGGAAATGTTGGCCAATTTGCATATTTTGGTAATTCATTTCTAATATCTATATTTTCTAAAACATCTACATAAGCAAATTTTTCTCCACAAGATGATAAAGCTTGAACAGCTTGTGCAGAAAATCCACAACTAGGTGATTGAGGCGTTCCTTTCATGTAAATTATAATAATATTATCTTTAATTTGCTTTTCTATTTTTTGAATAATATTCATGTTTTTCCTATTTTAAAAGTTTATATAAAAAATTATTAAATTACACTAATCTAAAATATACTATTAAACAATTAATAGACAAGTTTATTTTTTTTTGTAATAATAACATAGAAAATAAGGGGCTGTTTTTGGATTTGACAAAATTATCCACAAAATAAAGTGCATGCCGAGGAACGGTTTGCCTCGATAAAAAGCCGTGAAAAAATAGTTGCAAACAATAAACAAAACTACGCTTTAGCAGCTTAAAAACTGTATAAAGCCCTTTCTGCTCAGCTTTCTTTCTCTTAAGACGAGGATTACAGAAAGGTCAAAAAAAAGAGAAAAACGTAAATGTTAAGCTTGATAACAAATACGTAATAACTTTTCAAGCTATATGTCTAAAATGTGTTTTTTCAAATTAGACAATAAATTTAAAAAATAAAAAACTAAGCATGTAGTGCTTTATTATCGTAGAAATTTTGGACGCGGGTTCAAATCCCGCCAGCTCCAAAATTAATATTATTAAAATATTGCTTTTGAATTATGTAAAATTAAATCTAATTACTTTATTATCTTTAAAATATAAATTTAACATTTTTTTTTGAAAACTTTTTCCAAATTTTTTATTAACAAAACAATAATGATAGACATCCTGAAAAGAATCAGATAAAACTGGATTATCAAATAAATAAATAATTTCTTCTTTCGTCATACCAATATAGTTTTTATTCAATAAACTTTGATTTAAACATATTGTTTCAATATGATTAAAATCATGATTTTGTTTATTTAATGATGAACAACTAGGAAAAAAAATGACTATCAATAGTATTTTTATATAATTATTCATTATAATCTCTTATTCTTCTTTTAATATATAAACATGAGTAATATGTATTTATGAATAAAATAACTATTTTATTTTAAAATATAATTTTAAAAAAATTTTTTAGACCAATTTAACTTAGATGTCAACGTATGAAAATAATTATAACTTTTAGGATGAATTAGATTTAAATAAAAACTACTTCTACGAATAAATACACATTCACCTTTTTTAATTGTTAAAACAATTTGACTATCACAACTGATTTTTAAGTTTGTTTCTACTTTAGAAAATTTTAAACAAATAATACTATCGCTATCAATTACTAAGGGACGAGCTGATAGTGTATGTGGAAACATTGGTACTAAAACAATAGCATTTAAAGATGTTGCTATAATAGGACCGCCTGCTGAAAGTGAATAACCAGTAGAACCTGTTGGAGTTGAAACAATTAATCCATCTGCTCGTTGAGCAAAAGAAAATTTATTATTAATATAAACTTCAAATTCTATCATATGAGCTAAATGTTTTGTATGTAAAACTACTTCATTAATCGCTATACTAGATCTAGAAACAACTTTTTTTTTAGATACTTGTACATCTAATAAAAAACGGTTTTCTAATAAATAATGACCAGATAAAACTTCTGATAATTTTTCTAATCCAGTATCAGGGTTTAAATCAGTAAGAAAACCTAAATTTCCTCGGTTAATCCCAATAATTTTAATATTATAAACTGATAAAACCCGTGCTGCACATAATAGATTACCATCTCCTCCTATAATAATTGCTAAATCACAAAATTTACCAATTTGCATCAATGTAGCTGTATTAGCGTTATGTATTTTTAATGTTCTTGCAACAGTAGATTCAATAAAAACTTTATAACCATTTTTTATCAACCACTTATAGAGTATCTTATGTGTTATTAATGCACTTGCATGACGTGGATATCCAACAATACCAATACAAGTGAAATATTGCTTCATTACATAAAAATTCCTAATCAAAATAATATATATTATATTATAACAATCAATAACCTTGAAAGATTAATTATAAACCTTATAATATATTATTATTTAATAATATTAAATTTGGTAAAATTTATGGATAATCAAGAAAAAAAATTAAATAATGAAGATATAGAAAAAAAAGAAGAAAATATAGAAGACATTAACAAAAAAATTGATAGTTTAAAATTACAAATATCAGAAAGTAAGAAACAAATCAATGATATTGAATTACGTAAATTAGCAAATATAGAAAATATAAAAAAAAGCACAATAGAAAAAATCAAAATAATAAAAAAGATACAAACAGAACAATTTTTAAAACAAATTATTCCGATTATAGATTCTCTTGAAGACGCTTTAACAGTATCTAAGAAATTAAATTCTAATAATACAGTTTTAATAGAAGGAATTAAATTAACATTACAATCGTTTTTAGATACATTAAATAAATTAGATGTAACAATAGAAGGAAAAGAAGAAGAATTATTTGATTCTAATCTTCATGATGCTATTACAATAGAAAAATCTAACACCATTCCACCTAACCATATTATCTCTGTTAAAAAAAAGGGATTTATGCTGAAAAAAAAATTGCTACGAAAAGCACAAGTCATAGTTTCTAAAGAATAATTTTTATTTTTAAAAAAGTCATATTAAAAACATTTATTTTATTTTTAAATCATGAACCAATTAATTGGTTTTTTATTATTTCTAACTAATATCTTATTAGTTAAAGAAAAATGTTTGCAACCAAAAAATCCACGATAAGCTGATAATGGAGAAGGATGAGGTGCTTTTAAAACATAATGACATTTAGTGTTAATTAAATGTGATTTTTTTTGTGCATCATTTCCCCAAAGCAAAAATATAATAGAATTTTTATAGAAATTAATTGAAGAAATTACCTTATCAGTGAAAATATTCCAACCTATATTACTATGTGATTTTGGTTTTTTTGATTCAACAGTCAAACATGTATTTAATAAAAAAACACCTTGATGGGCCCAATTATCAAGACATCCATGATTAAATGTATATTTTTTTTTAAAGTCATCATTTAACTCTTTATATATATTCTTTAAAGAAGGTGGTATAGTACAACCATAAGGAACAGAAAATGATAAACCATGTGCTTGATTATAAGAATAATATGGATCTTGTCCAAGAATAACAACTTTAATATCATTGAAACTAGTTAATAAAAAAGCTCTAAAAACATCTTTTTTATGTGGACAAATAATTTTTTTTAAACGTTCTTTTTTAAGAAATTCCATCATATTAATAAAATATTTTTTTTTTTCTTGAGATAAAATATTTTTCCAAGAAAATTGAGTTTGCATTTTTAGTGTATCCATTTGATATAAAATTTGAATTAAAATATTTTTTAAAAATATCTTTTAAATTAAAATAGTCTTATCAAAGATATATTTTTCTTTAAAAAATAAACAATTATAGGAAAAAAAATGATTTTAGTAACACAAAACGCACCGAATTTTATAGCTCCTGCAATTTTAAAAAACAATGAAATCGTCGAAGAGTTTGATCTTAAAAAATATTCTAATGGAAAAGCATTGGTATTGTTTTTCTGGCCTATGGATTTTACCTTTGTTTGTCCATCTGAAATAATAGAATTTAATAAAACTTATCTAGATTTTAAAAAAAGAAATACAAAAATTGTTGGTGTTTCGATTGATAGCATTTTTGTTCATCAAGCATGGAAAAATACATTACCTAAAAACGGAGGTATTGGGAAAATAAGTTTTCCTATAGTATCTGATATCAAACGTAATATACAGAAATCTTATGGTGTTGAACATCCAGTTCTTGGAGTAGCGTTAAGAGCATCTTTTTTAATCGATTCAAATTGGATTATACGTCATCAAGTTGTTAATGATCTTCCATTTGGAAGAAATATAAAAGAGATGATAAGAATGATCGATGCCATGGAATTTTATAATAAAAATGGTGATGTCTGTCCCGCCAATTGGGAAAAAGGTCAAAATGGAATGCAACCCTCTATTGAAGGAGTATCAAAATATTTAAGTAAAAAATATTAAAAAAATTAAAGTCAGCAAAAAAACAATATTTTATGCTGGCTTTATTTTTTAATACAATGTTTTTTAGTCAATTATTTTTATAAAATTTGTATTTTATAAAAAAATATATTTTTCCTTAAATAAAATGATCATCATCATGATCAATATCTTCATCCTCTACTTGATAGTTATCATTTGAAACATCTAAGTTAGATGTACTTCCATTAACTTGATGTTCATTTTCTTCATAATCAACTAAATTATCATGATTAATATCTGGTGTACTATTATTGTTATGATTTTGCGAAAATGTATCATTATTATTGATAGTATCAAATACCTCTTGTTCTGGTTGAGAATGATTGAATACATTCATTAACATATTTCCTAAAATCATACCACCAGCAACACCTGTTGCTGTCTGTAATGCATTACTAAGAAAACCGCTCCTATTATTAGTTGCTATAGGGCTAGATTGCATTGTAGGAGAAGACATAGATGGATTAGAATAATGAGATTGCAAATGATTTTCTTTGTTTTTCCATACATTATTATCATGAGATAATGTTTGAGAAGTAGGATTTGTTTTAAAAAAATTTGATAAGAAACTTGGTTTTTTATTAGATTCTTCTGTTTTTAATATTTTGATTTTTTTCTTTAATTCTTCAATTTTTTCACTCATTTTTTTTATGGCTGTTTCTTGTATCAATATTGTTTGAGCCATATAATAAGAGGAAGATGGTTGTTTTTTTACTAATTGTTGAATTAATTTATCAGCTGAATTATCTCTTTCAAAAGAATTTAGTTCAGTCGTTTTTAAACGATGAAACAAATTTTCTATTAAATTTTTTTCTTCATCTTTCATATAAGATCTCATTTTAAAGTCAAATTAATAAACTATTATATTTTATAATTAATTGTCAATGTTTTTAACAAAAAATTAAAATTATTTTTATATTAATACTTTCATTTAAAATACACAATACAAAAAAATATTTTTTATTATAAAATAACGAATTTTATAAAAATTCTATTCTCATATATGAGAATAATGTGCTTTAGATCCATCTAAAAGATTAATTATGTTATACTTTTCTACTTAATATGATCATTTTATAATAAAAAGAGATAATAACTTTATGAAAGATCTTCAAAGAGAAATCATACAAGTGAACATAGAAGAAGAGTTAGAAAACTCTTACTTAGACTATGCTATGTCTGTAATAGTTGGACGAGCTTTGCCTGATGTGCGAGATGGTTTAAAACCTGTTCATCGGAGAATACTATTTGCAATGTATGTATTAAATAACGATTGGAATAAAGCATACAAAAAGTCTGCTCGAATAGTAGGCGATGTCATAGGAAAATACCATCCTCATGGAGATTCAGCTGTATATGATGCTATAGTTCGAATGGCTCAAAAATTTTCTTTACGTTATATGCTTATAGACGGTCAAGGAAATTTTGGTTCTGTAGATGGAGATTCAGCAGCAGCAATGAGATATACAGAAGTTCGGATGTCTAAAATATCTCATGAACTTTTAAGTGATTTGGAAAAAAATACTGTTGAATTTGTACCAAATTATGATGGAACAGAATATATACCAGAAATCCTACCATCAAGAATACCTAATCTTTTAATAAATGGTTCATCAGGTATCGCTGTTGGAATGGCAACAAATATTCCTCCTCATAATTTAAACGAAGTAATTAATGGATGTTTAGCATATATTAATAACCCTGATATTACTTTAGAAGAATTAATAAAATATATTCCGGGACCTGATTTTCCAACAGCTGGTATTATTAACGGAAAATCAGGTATTGAAGAAGCTTATCTTACAGGAAAAGGTAAAATTTATATTCGAGCTCGTAACATAATTGAAAAAAATAAAAAAAGCAAGAAAGAATCTATTGTTTTCAATGAAATACCTTATCAAGTAAATAAATCACGTTTAATCGAAAAAATAGCAGAATTAGTAAAAGATAAAAGAATTGATGGGATTACTGCTTTACGTGATGAATCAGATAAAGATGGAATGAGAATTGTTATTGAAATAAAAAAAGAAGCTATGTCTGAAATAATTTTAAATCAATTATATTCCTTAACACAACTACAAGTTTCTTTTGGAATTAATATGGTAGCTTTATGTCAAGGACAACCAAAAACTTTATCTTTAAAAGCAATTTTAAAAAACTTCTTATCTCATAGACAAGAAGTCATCATGAGACGTAGTCTTTTTGAACTTAAAAAAGCACGAAATCGCATTCATATTTTAGAAGGATTAAATATTGCTTTAATTAATATTAACTTGATTATTAAAATAATAAAAAAATCAGGAAATTCAATCGACGCAAAAAATTTAATAATGAAACAAAAATGGATATCTGAAGAAATAGACACTTCTCAAGTAAATTTGAAAAAAAATAACGAATATTTTTTAACTGAAATACAAGTACAAGCTATTTTAGATTTACGTTTACAAAAATTAACTAATTTAGAAAGAAATAAAATTATTACAGAATACAATGAATTAGTAAAAGTATGTGAGGAATTAAACAATATACTTCAAAATACAAATCGTATGCTTGATGTTATTAAAGAAGAATTATTATTAATACAGAAAAATTTTGGTGATAAAAGACGAACTAACATTATAGAAAACCATACTAATATAAAAATTGAAGATTTAATTAATCAAGAAGATGTTGTAGTCACACTATCTCATTCAGGATACGTAAAATATCAACCTATTTCTGATTATAATGCTCAAAGACGAGGTGGAAAAGGAAAATCAGCTGTAAAGATAAAAGAAGAAGATTTCATAGAAAGTTTAGTCATAGCAAATACTCATGATACTATATTATGTTTTTCTAGTCGAGGTGTTTTATATTCAATAAAAGTTTATCAATTGCCAGAATCTAGTAGACATGCAAAAGGAAAACCTATAGTAAATTTATTACCTTTAAATGCAAAAGAAAGAATTACGGCTATATTACCAGTAAGTGAATATAAAGACAATCTTAATATTTTTATGGCTACTGCTCATGGAATAGTTAAAAAAAGTTCTTTAAGTCAATTTAAAAAACCTAGATTTTCAGGAATAATTGCGATTAATTTACACTCTAATGATGAGCTTATTGGTGTTGCTTTAACTGATGGAAATAACAATATTATGTTATTTACAGAAAATGGAAAAGTAGTTCAATTTTTAGAAAATAGCGTTAGAACTATGGGTAGAACTGCATCAGGAGTTAAAGGAATTAAAATTAAAAAAAATGATAAAGTAGTTTCTCTAATTGTTCCAAACAATAAAGGAAGTATTTTAATAGCAACAAAAAATGGTTACGGAAAACGAACAAAAATTACTGATTTCCCAATAAAGTCACGTGCCACTCAAGGTGTTATTTCAATAAAAATAACAAAAAAAAATGGAAAAATTATTGGAGCAATACAAGTTTTAGAAAAACATCAAATCATGATGATTACTGATGCAGGTACACTAGTTAGAATAAGGGTATCTGAAGTAGGTGTATTAGGAAGAAATACACAAGGTGTAATTTTAATAAGAACATCAAAAAACGAAAAAGTTGTTGCTTTACAAAAAATTGTAGAATCTATATAAAAAAATATATTTACTTAAAAAGTAAAAATATAAAATATTAAAAAACACCTCTTTTACATTCTTTTATATAGGTTAAAATTAATATGGAAAATAGTATTTTTGTTACTAAAAGAAACGGGAATAAAGAAAAAATAAATTTAGATAAAATCCATAAAGTATTAAATTGGGCAGCCGAAGGATTAGATAATGTTTCTGTTTCACAAGTTGAATTACGTTCTCGTATTCAATTTTATAATAATATTACAACAGTTAATATTCATGAAACTATTATTAAAGCTGCAGCTGATTTGATTTCACAAGATGTACCAGATTATCAATATATGTCAGCAAGATTAGCTATTTTCCATCTTAGGAAAAAAGCTTATGGTAAATTTGAACCACCTACGTTATATGAACATGTTAAAAAAATGGTTTCTTTAAAAAAATATGATCAAAATTTATTAAAATATTATTCTTATGAAGAATATTTAAAGATGAATTCTTTTATTGATCATTGGAGAGACATGAATTTTTCATATGCTGCCGTAAAGCAATTAGAAGGTAAATATTTAATACAAAATCGCACCACTGGAAAAATATATGAAAGTGCACAATTTTTATATATTTTAATTTCTGCATGTTTATTTGCTCAATATCCAAAAAAAACTAGAATGAACTATGTTCAACGTTTTTATGATGCTATTTCAACCTTTAAAATTTCATTACCAACTCCAATCATGTCAGGCGTAAGAACTCCTACTCGTCAATTTAGTTCTTGTGTTTTAATTGAATGTGATGATAATCTTGATTCTATTAATGCAACTACGAGCTCTATTGTAAAATATGTTTCTCAACGAGCAGGAATTGGTATTAA
>NZ_CP034870.1:194742-194939 GCF_005081185.1 Buchnera aphidicola (Lipaphis pseudobrassicae) | reverse complement strand
ACTATTTTTTATCCAATATGGCATTTTGAAGTAGAAAGTCTATTAGTTTTAAAAAATAATAGAGGTGTTGAAGAAAATAGAGTACGTCATGTCGATTATGCAGTACAAATTAACAAACTCATGTATGAGAGAATGTTATCAGGAAAAAAAATTACATTATTTAGTCCTTCTGATGTACCTGGATTATATGAAGCATT
>NZ_CP034870.1:190710-194687 GCF_005081185.1 Buchnera aphidicola (Lipaphis pseudobrassicae) | reverse complement strand
GCTTTAGATTTATTTTGTTTAATGATGCAAGAAAGAACCTCTACTGGACGTATTTACATACAACATGTAGATCATTGTAATTCACATAGTCCGTTTAATTCAAAATTATGCCCAATAAAACAATCTAATTTATGTTTAGAAATTACGTTGCCAACAAAATCGTTACATAATGTATATGATATAAATGGAGAAATTGCACTTTGTACGTTATCGGCTTTTAATTTAGGAAAAATTAATAATCTTGATGAATTTAAAGAATTATCTGTATTATCTGTACGTGCGCTTGACGAAATATTAGAATATCAAAACTATCCTATACCAGCAGCAAAAAAATCTTCTATTTCTAGACGTTCTTTAGGTATTGGAGTAATAAATTTTGCATATTACTTAGCAAAAAATAAAGTACGCTATTCTGACGGTAGTGCAAAAAATTTAACACATAAAACATTTGAAGCAATGCAATATTATTTATTGCAAGCATCATGTGAATTAGCAAAAGAAAAAGGAGCCTGTTCTCTATTTAATCAAACTAATTATTATTTAGGAAAACTACCGATTGATACATATAAAAGACATGTAGATAAAATATGTAATGAACCATTACATTTAAATTGGAATTTATTACGTAATAAAATTAAAAAATACGGTTTAAGAAATTCAACATTATCTGCTTTAATGCCCTCAGAAACATCTTCTCAGATATCTAATGCAACTAATGGAATTGAACCACCAAGAGGATTTATTAGTATTAAAGTTTCAAAAGATGGAATATTACGTCAAGTAGTTCCTGATTATAAAAAACTAAAATCACAATATGAACTTCTTTGGGATATACCTAATAATATTGGATATTTAGAATTAGCTAGTATCATGCAAAAATTTATTGATCAATCTATCTCCGTAAATACTCATTATGATCCAACAAAATTTTTAAATGATAAAATCCCAATGAAACAACTGCTATATGATTTACTTTTGTCTTATAAACTAGGTATAAAAACATTATATTATCAAAATGTTCGTGATGGCTCTAAAGATGATCAAAATATTTCATCTGAATCTTCAATAGAAGATATTTGCGAAAGTGGATCATGTATCATATAAATTAAAGAATTTTATACGTTATTTACAAATATTTAAACAATATAACAAAATTAATAATTTGGTATAATAATATGTCTTATACAATTTTTTCAAAAAAAAAAAATAATCAACTTAAAGAACCTATGTTTTTTGGACAACCTGTAAACATTGCTAGATATGACCAACAGAAATATAATATATTTGAAAAACTAATTGAAAAACAACTATCATTTTTCTGGAGACCAGAAGAAATAGATCTTTCTCGAGATAGAATAGATTTTCAAAATTTACCAGATCATGAAAAGCATATTTTTATTAGTAATTTAAAATATCAAACATTACTTGATTCTATTCAAGGAAGAAGTCCTAACATAGCTTTTTTACCTATTATTTCCATTCCTGAGTTAGAAACGTGGGTGGAAACCTGGTCTTTTTCAGAAACTATTCATTCACGTTCTTACACTCATATAATTAGAAACATTGTTAATTCTCCATCTTTAATATTTGATGATATTATTTCAAACAAACATATTAATGATAGAGCTAAAAATATTTCTACATATTATGATGAATTAATAAAAACCACTAGTTATTGGCATTTACTAGGTGAAGGAATTCATATCATTAATGAAAAAAAAATTAAAATAACCTTACGTGAATTAAAAAAAAAATTATATCTATGTCTCATTAGTGTAAATGTTTTAGAAGCAATTAGATTTTATGTTAGTTTTGCTTGTTCATTTGCATTTGCAGAAAGAGAGTTAATGGAAGGAAATGCTAAAATTATACGATTAATAGCACGAGATGAAGCATTGCATTTAACAGGAACTCAGCACATCTTAAATCTTTTAGTAAATATGGAAGATGATAAGGAAATGTCAAGAATAATTTTGGAATGCAAAGAAGAAGCTATAAAAATATTTATTTTAGCTTCTAAACAAGAAAAAATATGGGCTGAATATTTATTTCAAAATGGTTCTATGCTCGGACTAAATAAAGATATTATTTGTCAATATATAGAATATATCACTAATATTCGTATGCATGCTATAGGTTTTCACATGCCTTTTAAGCAAAAATCTAATCCTATTCCTTGGATTAATTCTTGGTTGAGTTCTGATAACATACAAACTGCGCCTCAAGAAACAGAAATAAGTTCATATTTAGTAGGACAAATTGATTCAGAAGTATCTAATAATGAATTTGAAAAATTTAAATTGTAAAAGGAATTATTCTATTATTGAAATAAAAAATATTAAAAAAATAATTTTATATAAAAAAAATATTTCATTATTATCTATTTTAGAATTAAATAATATTAATATAGCATATCAATGCCGATCTGGTTATTGTGGAATATGTCGTATTGAACTAATAAAAGGAAAAATATTATATTCAATAAAACAGCCTATGGCTGCTTTATTGAGAAAAAAAGATATTTTCTCTTGTTGTTGTAAACCATATGGAAACATTATAATTAAAATTTAAACAAAAAATATTAAATTTATTTAGATTGAATTGACGTCAATGCAATAGTATAAATTATATCTTCTACTGAAGCTCCACGAGATAAATCATTTACTGGTTTTCTTAACCCTTGTAGAATCGGTCCTATAGCAACTATATTTGCAGTTCGTTGCACTGCTTTATAGGCTATATTACCTGCATTTAAGTCTGGAAATATAAATATGTTTGCAGAACCTTCAATTGGCGAACGAGGCGCTTTTAATTTAAAAACAGTTTTTGAAACTGCAGTATCATATTGTACTGGACCATCTACAATTAAATTAGGATTTTTATTCTTGATAATAGCAGTCGCTTGTCTTACTTTTTCTACTGTTTCACCGTTTCCAGAAAAACCGGTAGAATAAGATAACATAGCTATACGTGGTTCTATTCCAAACATTTTTAAAGAATTAGAAGATTGGATAGCAATTTCTGCTAATTCTTCTGCATTTGGATTAACATTTACAGCACAATCACCATAAATCAAAACTTGATTTGGCAATAACATGAAAAAAATAGAAGAAACTAATGAAGTATCAGAATTAGTTTTAATTAATTGTAATGCTGGAAGTATAGTACTAGCTGTAGTATTGACCGATCCAGAAACTAATCCATCTACTTCGTTTGCCTCAAGTATCAAAGTAGCTAAAACAATATTATCTAATAATGCTATTTCAGCAAAATTTCTGTTTACATCTTTTTTTTTTCTAAGTTCTAAAAAACGAGCAATATATTTATCTCTTATTAAAATAGGATTGATTATTTCAATATTTTTATTTAAGTCAATACCATTATTCTTTGCTATGCTATAAATTTTATTTTTATCACCTAATAATACACATTCTGCAATATTGTTATGAGAAATAGAGACTGCTTTTAATATTCTAACTTCATATGATTCAGGTAATATAATACGTTTCTTATTTTGTTTTGATAATAATTTTAAATAACAACAAAATTCTCTTGGAGAATACATCATACGATAATCATATTGAGTGTCTAAAAGTTTTAAAAAATAAGAAAAAAAACTAGAAATATATTTTTGTGATTGTTGAATATAAACTTGATCTTGTAAATAAATATCAAAATTAATTTTTTGCAATTGAGATACTATCTCAATAGTATTTTTTTTTGTAAAAGCAACATGAATTTTTTTTTCAATCAATTTTTTACATAGAAAAGTAATGTCTTTTTCAGATATTGATACTTCTGTTAATATAATACCAGTAATTTCATTACTATTAAAATTTAAAACAAACATATTTATAAAGGAAAAAATACGAGTAAAAGAAACTATTATGAGACTATGTAAATAATTTTTACTTATCATACTCTTGTAATTTTGATCAAATAGAAGAACTTCTTCGACAATAGAATTTTTCATTTGT
>NZ_CP034870.1:189136-190563 GCF_005081185.1 Buchnera aphidicola (Lipaphis pseudobrassicae) | reverse complement strand
TTAAGATAATTAGTTTTTTAAAAAAGTCATATTTTTTATTAATAAATGGAGAGTTGACTTTATTAAAAATTACACCTAAAACGTTTTTATAATTTTTTCTTTTTATAATTAATTCTATTTCTTTTTCTTTTACTTTAAAGTTTTCTATATAATTTTTTTTTATATTAGACAAAAAAATCACTTCTGCACTTAAATTTTGAGCAATATCATAATTAATGTCTTGAGAATACATATTTACATTATTACTTAAACCTTTAATCAAAATAAATTGATATAACCATTTTTTATGGTAAATATCTTCAATTAATTTATTTAGTAAAGAAAAGTAATCACAAGAGTTAAAAATATTTTTAGAAAAATCTATATCATTTAATATATGTACAAATTTTGAAAAATATTTATTAATTATTAAAGATATATTATCTTGATGATTATTTGAGCAAGACAAATATAGTACAGGTTTTCGAGAATTATTTTTACATAACTTTTTATTTAAACAATAAATCATACTTAAACTAACAGAATTTAAACCAACATTATCATCTAAAGGAATTAACATTATAATACGTGACATAATTATCCTAATATAATACATCAAAATACATCATAAAAATGATTATTGTTTATTGATTACATTCATAGTTTCTTGTGCTATAAACAATTCTTCATTTGTTGAAATAACAAAAACTGGATAAGAATTAGAATCAGTAATTAATCCAGACTTACCTTCTTTAATAGATAAATTAAGTTTTAAATTAATTTTAAAACCTAATAAAGATAATTTAGATAAAGTTAATTCTCTAATCAAAGGTACATTTTCTCCAATTCCTCCAGTAAAAACTACAGCATCTAAATGATTTTTCATTAAAGTCATATAAGATGCAATATATTTAGCTAATCGATGACAAAAAATATCGACAGATCTTTTAGCTTCTATTGTTAAATTATAATTTTTTTCAAAATATCGAAAATCACTGCTAATTCCACTTAAACCTAGTAAACCTGATTTTTTATTCAGTATTGTTTCAATTTCGTTTAGATTTATATGTAGTTGCTTGTTCATAAAAAATATAATAGAAGGATCTATATCTCCACTTCTTGTCCCCATAACAAGTCCTTCCAATGGAGTTAAACCCATAGATGTATCAACACAAACACCATTACAAATAGCAGAAATTGAAGCTCCATTTCCTAAATGACAAGTTATAATATTTAACGAATTAAAATTCTTATTTAAAAAAATACAAGATTTACGACTAACATATTCATGACTAATACCATGAGCTCCATAACGTCTAATACCGTAATGTTGATAAAAATCGTAAGGAATTGCATATAAAAAAGAAGTTTCAGGCATATCTTTATAGAAAGATGTATCAAATACTGCTACATTTTTCTTCGATAAGACTGAATATTTTTCTATAATT
>NZ_CP034870.1:186907-189060 GCF_005081185.1 Buchnera aphidicola (Lipaphis pseudobrassicae) | reverse complement strand
TGTCCTATGCCAACTAAATTTTTTAAAATATCTTTTTGTTTCAATAAAACTCGTTCTATAATAAAATCTAAAGCTATTTTATGATCGATATTTGAACCAATTTTTTTTTCATGTTTTATTCCTAGATGTTTCCATGTAATATATGTATCTGATAAAAACAAACGTTCTACTAAACCAGATAAATATACATATTCATTCTTAGGATTTAAGACGGCAAACTTTACAGAAGAGCTACCACAATTTAATACAAAAATTAAATTTTTCAAATTTTTATCCATTTTTTATTTAAAGCTATTTTATTTAAAATAATTTAATATGATTACATAAATAAATTTAGGTGAATAGTATGAATCTACAAAAAAAAATTATTAAATTACTAAAAGTCAAACCAAAAATTGTACCAAAAATAGAAATTAAAAAACGAGTTAATTTTCTAAAAAAATATTTACTTAATCATCCATATTTACATTCTTTAATAGTTGGTATTAGTGGAGGACAAGACTCTACATTAACGGGAAAACTATGTCAAATAACTATTGAAACACTAAGAAAAGAAACAAAAAATAAGAATTATCAATTTATTGCATTACGATTACCACACGGTGTCCAGAATGACGAAAAAGATTGTCGAGATGCAATTAATTTTATATGTCCAGATCAAGTATTTAATATAAATATAAAAAATGCAGTTCTAAGTTCTGAACAATCATTAAAAAGATCTGGTATTATTATTTCAGATCATATAAGAGGCAATGAAAAATCAAGAGAACGAATGAAAGTACAATATAGTGTTGCTGCTGTAAAAAATGGTCTTGTAGTAGGAACAGGACATGCATCAGAAATTATTAGTGGATTTTTCACAAAATATGGAGATAATGGAACAGATATTAATCCTATTGCTACACTAAATAAAAAACAAGGCAAGTCTTTATTGATACAATTAAAATGTCCAAGTCATCTTTATCTAAAAAAACCAACAGCAGATCTTGAAGATGAAAATCCACAGAAAGACGACGAATCTGTTTTAGGTGTAACATATAATGAAATTGATTCTTATTTAGAAGGAAAAGAAATAGATATCTCTAGTAAAAAAATTATTGAACAATTATATTTAAAAACTTTTCACAAAAGAAATAAACCAATTTCATTATAGAAACTAAAATGTTTAATGTAATATAATTTTTTTTTGCTCAATAGCATGAATTTGAACTTTAATAATTTCACTAATTGGATCTTCAGGACAATGTTCTACAAAATAAATTAAATCTGTTAGAGCTACATGATTACATTCTAATTGAGCATATATTAATCCTCTATCACGGATTTCATATGGATCATTCGGGTCAATTTGTAGTAGTAAATTAGCAACATTTAACGCTAATTCCATTTTTTTTTCTTCCATTAAAGCTGATTTTAACGTATTTAACATTTTACGAATAACGGTAATTGATTCAGCTTTATATAAATCATTTTCATATAATTCTGCTGTAGGACTAATATTACCCTTTAACCAAACTTCTAATGTATGCTGATCTAATATATCTCCATTAAAAGGGTTAATTAACCATTTTTTTTTATTAATCCAATCTGCTCTTAAAATAAGTTGAGTAGGAAATATAACAGGATTTAGAGGTAGTTTTAACGTTTGTGCAATATGTAAAAATAAAACCCCTAAAGATACTGCTGTACCTCGACGTGTTTTTAATACATTATCAATCCAAATTGTATCTGAAAGTTTATAAATACCACTAGCTCCACCAAAACTCCAATTATTATAAAATAATTCTAGCAATTTTTCTAATTTTTTATTAGGAGTACATTCAGATGAAATATAAGATTCAGCTTCTTTTATTCTAGTTTTTAATTCAGATACAACAAGATTTGTAGGAAAATCTTTTCGAATAATTTGAGAAGCAGCAATAATTGATTCAAAAAGTGATAGTTTAGAAAAATCAATGTTAGAAAGAGATTTCATGTTTTTAATAATCGTAATTTTTTTAAAAAATTCAAAATTTAAATGTCATAAATAATCATACAATTATATATATATTTTATAGTAATGTATAATATTGTTTTATATTATTAAAATACAGTTTATTTTTATATTTAAAAATATGTAAAAAAATCATAAGATTTTATTCAAAATGTTTTTT